>JAITPH010000104.1 GCA_031289515.1 Tannerella sp. | reverse complement strand
CACTGTTCCGAAAGTGTTGTTCATAAAACTGCCTTCTTCGCCGTTCATCAGCCATCCGCCGCCCCAGGTCCAGTGACCCGAAACAGGATAAATGATTGTACAAATCAGGACTGAATAGAGGATGTACATTGAATATTTTGTCCTTTCCGCCATAGCTCCCGACACTATAGTTGCGGCCGTAGCGCAGAATACGGTCTGGAAAACCAGAATGCCTTCTCTCGGCAAGTCGCTGTCCAGGAAATCAAGACAGAAAAAATTAGGCATACCGAGGAATCCGCCCGCTCCGAACATTATGCCGAATCCGACAGCCCAATACAGGAGAGAGCCGAACATGAAGTCGCATAAGTTCTTCATCAGTATGTTAGCAGTATTTTTGCTGCGTGTGAAACCGGCTTCAACGAGGGCAAATCCGGGTTGCATAAAGAAAACCAGAGCTGCTGCAAGCAACATCCATACGGTATTCAGTCCGAGTGACAAATCATTTACAGTAGCTGTAAGTTCGGTCGTGTTTGCGGCTTCCTGAGCCATGACGGCTGTGCAGAAAATACCTGTCATGAACAACGTAGTCATTGTTCTTTTAATTATGCGAATATATTTTGTATCCATAATAATTGTAGTTAGTATATTAATAATTGTTTATATGTGTTATTTCTCCTGCTCTGCGTTATACAAAGCTATATCTCCGCGTTCGCTTGTTCTGATGCGGATGGCATCTTCAACAGGAATAACAAAAATACGGCCGTCGCCGATCTCGCCTGTCTGAGCGGATTCGATGATGGCGTTTACACTCTTTTCAACGTTCTTGTCGCGTACAACAATTGATATTAATATACGTTCTATGGAACTTGTGTCATAAGCTACGCCACGATATATGCGTCCCTGGCGCGACTTCCCGATTCCTCTTACGTCATAGTAAGAGAACCACTCTATGTCTACATTAAGAAGGGCTTCTTTCACCTCTTCAAATTTGGTCTTGCGGATAATTGCTTCAATTTTTTTCATTTTTGTAAATATTAATCGGTGAATAATTAAAGAGATATGCCGAATACAAGGAAACATGTCTGAGCGTTGGGGCTGAAACATATTTTGGTGAACGCAGGAATAGCGAAAGATTCCGTTACCGTAATCTCTTTTGAGACCGTTATTCCTATATTTACTACGTTGAACTTGTCTGAATACAAGCCTTCCCATGGGGTAAGCCCCAGTTCGGCTTTCAAATCCAGTCCGCCGAGTTTGAAGGGCGCGCTTGCCTCTATATATGTAGAGTAAGACCTGCTTCCGTCTTCATTGAGATAGTCCGTGCCGGCAAAATACGTATTCCACGAAAGAGCCAAAGGCCCGAAATCGTATCCCAGAGTCGCCTCAAACATGTGTGCCGTCGTATGCGAAGCATAGTCGAAATAATTGTTTGAGGTGTTGAACCAATAGTCCGTGATTGCTAAACTTAATCCGCCGGTCGAATAACCGAGAGTAAAATCAAACTCTTTTGTGTCATAACTCTCGATTCCTACCGAACCCCATGCCGACAGTGACAATCCGCCTACGGAAACCGATGCCGAAGGTTGAATCGATACGCCGCCCAAATCCTGACCGCGCCAGATGTAACTGCTGACGATGTCGCCACCTGCGGATACCTCTACTTGCGCTTTTGCAAAAGGAATAACCATAAATAATGCTACCGCGAGCATTATCGCCTTTTTGAATAAATTTGTCTTCATACTTTTCTTTTTTAAATTAATAACTAATATCTATTAAAACATCTAATTTTCAAAAATATGCGTGTCGTCGTCATAAAAACGGACATACAATGGAATTGCTTCGCAAACTCGCGGAAACGCTCAGATTATATCCATTTCTTCAGTCTTTCGAGCGCTTCTTCGGTATTCTCGCGGCTTCCGAAGGCTGTGAATCTGAAATAACCTTCGCCGCTCGGTCCGAATCCCGATCCGGGAGTGCCGACAACTGCCGTATCATAAAGGAGCTGGTCGAAAAACTTCCACGAAGTCGCCCTGTTTGGCGTTTTCATCCAGAGATATGGGGCATTGTCGCCGCCATAGACCTCCAATCCGCATTCCGTCAATCCTTTCTTCAATATTTTGGCGTTTGTCATGTAATAATCTATGTTTGCCTTTACCTGAGCTGCGCCTTCGGGTGTGAAGACGGCTTCCGCTCCGCGTTGCGTGATATAGCTTGTACCGTTGAATTTCGTCGTCTGGCGGCGATTCCACAAGTGATTCAACTGCACTTTTTCGCCCGCCAGCGAAAAGCCGTTAAGATCTTTCGGGACAACTGTATATCCGCATCTTACACCGGTAAAGCCTGCTGTTTTTGAGAAACTGCGAAACTCGATTGCCACTTTCTTCGCTCCCTTTATCTCATATATCGAATGAGGTATTTCGGGATCTTGTATGAATCTCTCGTATGCGGCGTCGTAAAGTATCAATACGTCGTTTGCCAGCGCATAATTGACCCACAGCTTGAGAGATTCCTTGGAAAGTGTCGTTCCGGTGGGATTGTTCGGAAAACACAGATACAAAATGTCAATTTTTCTGGAGGGCAAATCGGGTATGAAACCGTTCTCGGCCGTGCAGGGAATGTAAACAATGTTACTCCACTTGGCGCTTTCGAGCGATCCGGCGCGTCCGGCCATCACGTTCGAATCGATATATACAGGATATATCGGGTCGGTGACGCCGACGCTGTTGTCATGCTTCAATATGTCTCCAATGTTTCCGGTGTCACTCTTGGCGCCGTCGTTTATAAAAACCTCACCGTTTTCAAGATTTATTCCCCGCGTAGCGTAATCATGCTTTATGATGGCTTCCGTCAGGAATGAATAGCCTTGTTCCGGTCCGTATCCTCGAAAAGTTTCCGCTTTGCTCATTTCATCAATGGCTTTGTGCATCGCATCGCAGACTGCCTTTGGTAGCGGGAGCGTCACGTCTCCTATGCCGAGACTTATGACTTTTGCCCTTGGATGCGTCACTTTGAAAGCGTTTACTTTCTTGGCAATGTTAGAAAACAAATAGTTCTCCGATAGTTTCAAAAAATTTTCATTTACTAATGCCATAAATTGTTGTTTTTTAATTGATTGTTATTTTGTTTTTTGCTTTGTTTTTTTGTTTTTTGCTGTTTTGTTTCGTTTTCCGTCTTTTTAGCTGTCGTTTATATCTCCTTCAAATACGGTGACGGCGTCGCCTGTCATCTGTATGTGATTGTCGGAATCCCATAATATGGAAAGCGTTCCTCCGTCCATTTCGATTAATGCTTCGCGGGCGGTCTTTGCTCTTGCCGCGCAGACTGCAAGCGTTGCGCAAGCGCCTGTTCCGCACGCCATCGTGATGCCCGATCCGCGTTCCCATACTCTCATCCTGACATTTGTCCTGTCTTTTACCTCTACGAACTCGACGTTTGTGCGGTTTGGAAACAATGGGTTGTTTTCGATAGCGGGACCTACAGTCGGAAGGTCTATTCCGTTAATGTCGTCGACAAAAATTACGAAATGCGGGTTTCCCATCGAGGCTATCGTGCCTTCATAAGTTGCTCCGGCGGCAGTCACGGTTGTATATTTTTCTTCTACCTCCGGCTCGCCCATGTCTACGGTTGCCGTTTTTATCTCTTCGTTGTCGAAATGCAACTTTATTGTTTTTATGCCCGATAATGTGTCAAGCGTAATGGTTGTCTTTGTTGTCAGTCGTTGGTCATATACATATTTTCCGATGCACCTTGTGGCGTTTCCGCACATCAAAGCCTCCGAACCGTCTGCGTTGAAGATGCGCATACTGAAATCAGCCTTGTCGGATGCTCCTATCAGAACTAATCCGTCAGCCCCGATGCCCGTGTGATAAGCGCTCCATAGCTTTGCTTTCTCCTCCGGGTCGGTAATGCCGTATTTCATTACATTAATATATATGTAATCATTACCTGAGCCATGCATCTTGTGAAAATGAATCGTCTTTGTCATTTATTCAGCAGTTTTTTGTCGTTGTTTTACAATATGTTTGTTATGCGATGCAAATGTACGTCGTTTTGCTATTTTATAAGATAAAATATATTCAAAATGATAAATAAATTTTTGCTACGTGTCGGATTGTCGCAATTTGCTCTTGAAAAGTAATAAATCAATAGCATACGCTAAGTATTGCTTACGAATCGCAACCATGTTTTTGCCCTATGTAATTTCCCTTTTCCAGATTCAGCAGTTTTTGTTTGGCGTCCAGCCCGCCTGCGTAGCCTGTCAGCTTTCCGTCAGCGCCGATGACGCGGTGGCAGGGAACTAAAATGGAAATCGGATTGCGATTATTGGCGAGACCTACCGCCCGCGCGCCTTTCGGACAGCCGATAGCTTCGGCTGTCTGTTTGTATGTGCGCGTTTCACCGTAAGGGATGTTCGAAAGCGCGTCCCAAACACGTTTTTGGAAGGCTGTGCCATGCTGTTGGACAGGCAGGTCGAATGTTTTGCGACTGCCTGAAAAGTAGTCTTTTAGCTGGGCTACGGCTTCTTTTATCAGTTCGGTTTCTTTTTCCGTTGCTTCCGGCGGGTTGTCGGGATTGCAGGCGAGGTATTTTATCGCTGTTATTGCCTCGCCGTTTTCTATTATTCGCATCGCCCCTATCGGACTGTTATATATAATGTAGTAGTTCATCTTGTTGCTGTTTTGTTTGTTTGTTGTCGTCATCTCATAATTCCGTTTGTCTGTTGTCTTCAATGCACCCTTCGTCCGTCATTGCGAGAAAGTTACTAAGCCAAGTTTAGCAAATAGGAAGAATGACGGTGGAAACCGTTGCGCTTGCCGTCTGCGCTTGCCGTCATTGCGAGGAACGAAGCAATCCGGGAATATACAGGGCGCCGGATTGCTTCGCAGGCTCGCAATGACGACCTCGCATGGGCTTTTGAGACATTCGTCCCGCAGGGACAGGTATGGAAATTGTCAATATCAGTACCCAAAAATATCTTCCTGTTTGAGGGTAGTCACTTTGCCGATTTTCTCTAACGTCTTCATGTCGATATCTTTCGTGTCACCGAGAATACAATACGTATAAGGCTGGTCTTTCACGTATTTCTTCTGGAAGTTTTTGACGTCTTCGAGCGTCATGCTCGGAATCTTCTCAAACAGTTCCTTTCTCGAATCGGCGGTATATCCGAAGTCCTTGGCCGAAATGTAGTTCCACAAAATATCCGCTCTGATAATGCGTCCGGTACGAATGTTTGTAATAATACTCTCCTTTGCAATATCGAACGCTTTTTCGGATTCCGGCATGTCGTTCAGTATGTTGTTGAACGCATCGATTGCTTCCGTCATTTTGTCGTTTTGGGTAGCAATAAACGTATTCATGTTATAGCAACGTTCCGGTTTGCCCGGTCGCTGGTAGTTAGCCCGCGCCGAATAGGCAAGACCGCGCGCTTCACGCATCTCCTGAAACACGATACCGTTCATGCCGCCGCCAAAGTAGTTGTTGTATAAAGTGCGTTCCGTCTCAAGACCCTTGTCGAACAGCGGTCCCTTGTGTACCATTGCCATATATATCTGCTTGGCGTCGTAATGCACCAGTAAAACCTTGTTCTCGCCGGTTTCCTGCTGCGTGAATTGTACGGCTTCGGGCACAGGCTGCAAAGTCTCGCCGATAGCATGATTCTTATTGATTTTGTCGATGATTTCCTGCTCGCCGAGAGGACCGTAGTACAAGATCGTATGCTCGAAGTTTTTGAGATTCTTTGTCGTATTGACCAGATTCTCCGGATTCATCGACAGCAGTTCTTTTTCCGAAAGAATGTTTGTAGTCGATGATTTTGGACCCCATACGGCATATTCGCTCAGTCTGCTGAAGTTCACCTGCTGATTGAGTTTGGAGTTCGAGCGCTGTTTAATGATGTCGTTAGCCATATTGTCGTAGACCGGCTTGTCGGCTTTTGCGTCGTTCAGACATTCCTCGAAAAGAGCCGTTGCCGCGTCGAATTTATCGTTTAACCCGCTTATGTATACGTATGAGCGGTCTTCGCCGACCGAAACGCTGAACGAACATGCTATTTTATAAAATTCGCTGTTGATTTGTTCGGCTGTCTTCGCAGACGTTCCGAGATACCTCAGATAGCGTAGAGCAATGTCTAACGATTTGTCGTTGTTTGTGCCCATTTCGTAGACGTAAGTCAATTGGAAAAGCGGGTCGGCCGTATTTTGCTTGTAGAGCAGCGGTATTTCGCTTTTTGCTTTCGATATGGTCAAATCTTTGGAATAATCGACGAATACAGGCTCGACAGGCGTGATTTTACGGCTCTTGATTTTTGCAAGAAATTCGCTTTCGACGTCGCGATTAGTCTGTATAGGCGTTATTTTCGGCTTTTCTATCTTGTTATCCGTCGGAGCGCCCTTGCGTTTGTACACGATAACGTAATTATCGTTGAAATACTTGTTGCAGAAGTCTATGACGTCCGTTTTCGTCAGTTTCGACTGGAAGTCTATCTTGCCGACAAAATCTTTCCATTCCACTTTGTTGATGAACGAATTTAGCAGCAGCGACGCGGCATATTGATACTCCTGCCGTTGATAGTACTGATTCAGCCGGAAGTTGTTTATGACAGCCTCCATGAGCCAGTCGTCGAACTCGCCTTTTTTCAGCAGTTCGAGTTGAGCCAACAGCAAATCGCGCACTTCTTCGAGCGTTTGTCCCTGTTTCGGAGACCCCGACAGCGTGAATATGCCGTAATCTGCCATGTCGTTGAAGCTGCTGCCGGCACTCAGAACTTTCTGTTTCTGGGTGAGATTTACGTCGATAAGTCCGGCTCTGCCGTTGGTAATCAGGTAATCGATAAATTCCGCTATATCGGCATCTTTCGTATTGGCGCCGGGAAGGCGGTAAGCTATCGCCACATTTTCGGCTTCGACGCCTGTCACTTCCTTGACGACAGGCTCGGTGATCGGCTGTTCCGATGCGGTTTTCAGCGCCGGAATTTCTCTCGGTTTCAGATGCTTGAAATATTTGTCGATAACGGCTATCACCTCTTCGGGATTAATATCTCCGGACATAACGATTGCCATATTGTTGGGCGCATAATACGTGTCGAAATATTTTTTGATATTGGTGATGGAGGGATTTTTCAAGTGTTCGCTTGTTCCCAGAATCGTTTGAGTTCCGTAGGGATGATGCGGAAAGAGTGCGTTAAGGACGGCTTCGCTCACCTTTCTTCCGTCGCGCGTCAGGCTCATGTTGTATTCTTCATAAACCGTCTCAAGCTCCGTGTGAAAGCCTCTGATTATCGGATTTGTAAAACGTTCCGACTGGATGATGGCCCAACTTTCGATTTCGTTTGCGGGGACGTCTTCGGTATAAGCCGTGACGTCGTAAGAAGTGAAGGCGTTTGTGCCCTGTGCTCCGATACTTGTCATCAGCTTGTCGTATTCGTTGGGAATGGCTATTTTCGAGGCTTCCTGCGAGGCGCTGTCTATTCGGGCATAGATTGCTTTGCGTTCGGCGTCGTCGGTAGTGTTACGATAGGTCTCGAAGAGCGATTCTATCATGTCGAGAAGCGGTTTTTCGGCTTCGTAGTTGGAAGTGCCGAACTTGGGAGTGCCTTTAAACATCAGATGTTCGAAGTAATGCGCCAAACCTGTTGTTTCGGCGGGATCGTTTTTGCCGCCTACACGAACGCCGATATACGTCTGTACGCGCGGCTTGTCTTTGTTTACCGAGAGATAAACTTTCAAGCCATTTTCAAGGGTGTAAATACGAACATTAAGCGGGTCGCCATCCACGCTGTCGTATTTGTATTCGGCTCTCTGGCATGATAATGCAGTGAACAGAACGGCGAGAATCAGAAAATAATACTTTTTCATAAAAAATGGATTTAAATTAAGCTACAAAAGTACGCCAATTATTTCTGAATAGCAAAATAATGTGATGTTTTGTTTTGTTTGCTGTCCTTTTGCGGCGAAGAATGACGAATTTCCGTATCATTTTTCTATGAATCCTCGAAATTTTTCTCTCTTTTTTGCTTTTCTCAAAAAAAAACGTTACCTTTGTTTCCCAATATTAAACGCATAATTTTTTTTATGATGAAAAAGAGATTCATCATGAAGAATTTACCCATAGGAACGCAGTCGTTTTCCGTCTTA
>JAITPH010000160.1 GCA_031289515.1 Tannerella sp. | reverse complement strand
AAATAGTCAACCAGACCGTACCCGAAAAACACGAACAGCAGAACAGAGGCGGTAAGCAAAATACGTCTTTTTTTCCTGCTTTTCTTTTTGGGCGGCTTTGCAGCTTCCTGCTTGCCGTTGCCCGCAGACACGACTGTATTGTCTTCGTTGTCGTTCTCGTCGTCGTCCTGATTTTCGGCAGAACTTGTGCCGCCGAGCAACTCCGTATTATCTTCGTCGGACTTTTTTCTTGTTTCGACCAACTTGTTTTCCGCAAATTCGTAAGGAGGCACATCCAAATCCGCGAGCATCTCTTTCATTGTCCGGAAGCGATTTTCGGGTTTCACCTCCATTGCTTTGAGAATCGCTTTTTCGGTTTTATCCGAGATATTGGCATTATACAGCGAAGGCGCAAGCATCGGTTTTGTAGTCCGCAGAATAGACTCGACAGGTACCATGCCTGTCAGCACATTATATAATGTAGCGCCCAGCGAATAGACGTCGGGGCAGGGCGAGAAATTTTGCGTCCCTTCATCGTCGTATTGCTCTATCGACGCAAAACCTTTTGAGAGCGTGAGCGTTGCTGTATTTGTTTCCTGCTCTTCGATGTCGTAGCGTTTGCTGACGCCGAAGTCGATAAGCCGCGCGTTGTCGCCCTTGTCGATAAGGATATTACTCGGCTTGATGTCGAGATGAAGGATGTTCTTGTCATGTACGAAATCGAGGGCGTTACCGATCTGATGCGTATATTTCAGAGCCTTTTTTTCCGCCAGAGGCCCCTTTTTATCAAGCATATACTTGAGCGAGCAACCGGTGATATACTCCATAACGATATATGCGGTGTTATTTTCCTCGAAGACTTCGAGCACGTTTACGATATGGGGATGATGAACGGCTGAAAGGATATTTGCTTCCTTTATCAGCTTTTCCTTGAACTTGTCGAAGAGCTTTTTGCCGGTTTCGGAATGAACTTTTACGGCATACGAAGACATGTCGCGATAGCAATAGTCTTTAAAGAAATACTCCTTTATGCAGACCGTCACATTCGTTTTCATTGTACCAAGTCCTCCCTTGAGCACGGTGTTCCAGACTCCCTTGTATGTAATACCGAAGCCTCCGTGACCTATCGTATGGATAAGTTGGTACTTTTTTCCTTGCAAAAAATATCCGTCAGGCAGATTCATAAAAGTTCTACTATGTGCAAATTTCGTGCAAAGGTATAAATTTTATGCAAAAGAATAAAATAATGAGAGAAGATATTGCTTGTATCCCGCAATTTTTTGTACGCTTTGGATTGGCAATATATAAAACGAAAAGTTGTCTTTTGCCTTTTCGGTACAGAGTTCTACGATGATATTCTTGATCGATTCCGGGTTTTCGCCCAAGGAAAAAACTTTTGCAAGTTCGTTGTCCGAAAAACATTCCGTAACGCCGTCGGTGCACATCAGGAAACGGTCTGCCTGCATAATATCCGAAATTTTGTCGACTTCGGCTACGACAGAATGTTCCGTTCCCATTATTGCTCTCGTGATGACATTCTTTTGCGGATGAACTCTTGCTTCTTCCTGCGTTATTTTTCCCAATTTCAGTAACGAATTGACGAGCGAATGGTCGTCGGTCTTGTATATCATTTTCCCTTCGCGGAACTGGTAAATGCGGCTGTCGCCGATGTGAGCGACGATTATTCCGGATGCGCCGATATAAAGCAGCGTGACTGTCGTAGCCATGCCGTGCGCTTCGGGGTGCTGCGCTATGTACTCGTCGAAGCGGGATTCGGTATAATGAACTGCCTTGTTGATAAATTCTTCCGAAGGATCGTCGTCGTCCAGATAACTATCGAAGTAACTTTGAAAAGAGCTACAAGCAAGGGC
Source organism: Tannerella sp. (assembly GCA_031289515.1). Taxonomy (GTDB): domain Bacteria; phylum Bacteroidota; class Bacteroidia; order Bacteroidales; family Tannerellaceae; genus Tannerella. Next base: position 1,635 of record JAITPH010000160.1, on the reverse strand, counting down.
GCTTGCTACTTCGCCTTTTTCGGCGCCCCCCACTCCATCGCAAACCATAAACAGCCTTTGATCGCGACCTGCGAGACCTGCAAGTTCTTCCGATGAGGGCAAGATATAATCTTCATTACTGCTTCGCTTGCCTCTTTCCGTTGCAGCAAATGGTCTGTCGAGTGTTATGTTCATGGTTAAATGTTTTATTCATTAAAGCGGACTACGGTGCGTCCCATAATGATTTCGTCATTATCTTTCAACACTACCACATCTCCGCTTTCTATACATTTTCCATTATACAACGTGTGATTTTTGCTGTTATTGTCTGAAAGGTGATAAAAATAGCCGTTGCCTTTCGGATTTTTTTTGACATTAATCCTTATATGGCTGCGGCTCATTGTTTTGTCTTCAGTCCGTATACAGATATTCGCCTTCGAGACTTTCGCCTCGCGACCAACCGTTATCATTCCTTCGCTCAGCTTATACTCCTGCGGGGTCGTATCGGAATCGCCGAGAACAGTCAACCGCCCTAATCCTGCGTTTTGCGTTTGGGGCGTAATCACGACGGTGTCCGATTCGGGATCCTGTCCTGCCTTGGGGTCTACATACGACAAGGGAATATCTCTCTTGCATCTTGGACACTTGAACGACGCGATTCCCTTGGGAATCTTGTTCTCGTCAACTTTCAGTCCAACCTGACAATGCGGGCATTTAACGGAAATCATAAGAGAATGGATACGTCAGCTTCACTAATATCGGACGAATAGGTATCAATATCCACATCCACACAGTTCATCATATCGGAATCATCCATAATGATAAAATCGGAACTGTCTCCGCCAAAATCATACGAATCGTCTATCTGAACAAAATCCGCATTATAGTCGACGTCGACAAATACGGCGTCTCCCAAAGTTACCATGTCGTTATCCAACGTAACGAATGTATATTCATCTTTCATATCTGTATATTTTTATATTTCATGTTGCAAATTTATAAATAACTTGGCATCTGACATAAATATGCGAGACGCTTTTTTATTATATCGGACAAAGTAATGGAAATATTGTACAAAGAGCAGGTTTTTACGGACGAATCCATTTTGCCTTGCACGACGATATGGGGCACTGCTTTTTATTGAGCAGCGATTCGAAGGGTATCTCTCCCAGAAACGCGCCGCATTTGGGGCATACATAATCTATTTTAAACTGATTGGCGAGGTTTTGCAGCTGCGCCGGTATCTTGGCTGCCTGTCGGGCGCCGAAGTATATGCCTATCGTCGGAGCAAGGACAGCTATCACGAAACTCAAAATGAACATCTTGTCATTCGAATGTCCGGCGAATCCGAGCACGATGCCGACTACGCCGATGAGGGCAAAGGGCAACGACTGAAAGAGCCGCGTCTTGAACTGGCTGTTCGACTGAATCCGGACTTTCTCTTTTATATATGTATCATATACTTTTTTCAGGGCTTCAAATTCGATGCTGTAATCGTTGTCGGCTTTCAAAATGTCTATGACCGACGTTGAGTAATCCGTTCCGAAAGCGATTTTGTCGGACGGAACGACTTTTTTCTTGACTATCTGACAGTCATTGACGTATGTGCCGTTTGTAGAGTCGATGTCTTCCAGAAACAAATCGCCGTTTTCGTCC
>JAITPH010000147.1 GCA_031289515.1 Tannerella sp. | reverse complement strand
AGTCGCGACGAAATGCTTGACACAAGGGCAAATATGAATGAAGACATACTTAATTTCATGTTTGCGCAAGGCTATGCTTTAAGTCCAAATACAAAAAATCCCCATTCATTGGATTCATGGGTGTTTTATTTTCAGAACGCAGGCGGGAATAGGGACAATATAAAAATAGAAGTCAATTATTCCATGCGTAATCACATTTTACCGATAATAAAAAAGAGAGTAAACGTGGAGTTTCTTCAAGTAGCAGATGAATTGGCGACCTTGTCTACCCTTGAATTATTCGGCGGTAAAATAAAAGCTCTTATCGAACGGACTGCTCCGAGGGATTTGTATGACGTCCATAACATGATAAGTAACAACATCATCCAGCCGGAGGAACAAGACTTGCTTCGTAAAATTGTTGTTTTTTATCTCGTTCTTGGCGCCGGGAGTAAAATTGAACTGCCGTTTAATCTCGAAAATTTCAATAACTTGAAATACAGTCAAATACGCGCCAATCTAAATCCTGTTTTGAGAAAAAGCGAGCGATTTGATTTTGAAGCAGCCAAGATAGAAGTCAAAGATTATCTTTCCGGACTGATGACACTTACAGACAATGAAATGCTGTTTGTAGAAAACTTCGATCAAGGCATCTACAAACCGAATTTGTTATTTGACGACGACGATATTATAGAACGCATCAAAGACCATCCGATGGCAATTTGGAAGACCTCCCGTTCGATTTGCAATCCAATCGCCTAAAATATAAGGATTTGCAATTCGCACAAGACCGGATTAAAAATCCTTATACTCCATTGCGCAGGATTGCAAATCCTGCGCATCGAGGAAAGACAGGGCGCCGGATTGCTTCGTTCATCGCAATGTAAGAAAAAATAAATAAGAATACGGGGATGAATTGATTTTTTTTGCTATCTTTGTACGAATAAATAGATAAAAGAGTATGAAATCAATAATGGTAAATGTTCCGGAAACGGTGAATCTTCCTGTATTTGATCTTTCCGTATATTTGGCGGCGAAACTATACGAAGATGAGATACTTTCGGCAGGGCAGGCGGCTTTGGTAGCTAACTTGTCTAAAAGGGCTTTTATTGAACTTATGGGTAAATACGGAGTATCCCCTTTCAGTACCAAAGTAGAGGACATTCTGGAAGATATTAGCAATGCCTGAAGTCGTCGTAATAACAGATACAAGTTGTCTCATTGCTTTGACCAAGATAAACGCTCTTGGTTTGCTTCGTCAATTGTATCACAGAGTTGTGATAACGGAAGACATTTGTATTGAATTTGGCGAACCACTTCCGGATTGGATTGAAATAAAGGCGGTTACCAATAAAAAGTATCAGCAATTAATTGAAAGAATATTGGATAAAGGCGAATCGTCGGCTATTGCTCTGTCCATGGAATTAGGTGATGTCTTGCTGATTATTGACGATTTGAAAGCAAGAAAGGAAGCTAAACGTTTGGGGCTTAAAATTACGGGTACTTTGGGACTTCTGTTTGCTGCCAAACAAAAAGGATTTATTCCTGTGTTAAAACCGTATTTCGATAAATTGCAATCATTTGACTTTAGAATATCTCCACTGATTGTAAGGGAATTACTTATATTAAGCAATGAAATAAATGAGAGCCGCCCCCTGCCCCCTCCAAAGGAGGGGGATTCCCCGTTCGATTGAATTTGCAATCCAATTGCCTGGAATATAATGATTTGCAATCCGTAAAAGATCGGATTAAAAATCCTCATACTCCATTGCACAGGATTGCAAATCCTGCGAGACGAGGATTGCTTCGTACCTCGTAATGACGTCCGTCAATCTCCCAGCCATTTGTATCGGGTGAAAATGTATTTGCCGCACATTAAACAGAAAATTTTTGTCTGTTTTGTGCGTTATGTCGAATATTTTATGTACCTTTGCGGATTGATACGGAACTTGGACGAATAGTTCCCTTTTTTACTTTAACGAAAAATGTGTGCTTATGAATAAAAAGATTGCTACCCTTTGTATTGGGTTATTCGTAACGGCTTTTGCCTTTTCCGGCGATGCACTTTCGTCGGTAGGTAAAGTTCCGCTTGATAGCGTTCGCTACTATCTCAAAATAGATACCCTGGGAATAAATGTCGGTTACCTCCGAACAAGCGGAGAAAATTTGATTGTCAACAACGTAAAAGACGTCAAATCAATGTGGTATGTTAAACATTTTGAGACGTCAGACCCCGGTCTCGCCGACCCCGACCGCTATGTGCTCATAAATGCGGAAAGTATGGATACGCTACGCTTGATCAGTATTGCGCCTGGTGTTAGTGGTATATATGATATTTTAGCTACAATTTCCGAAAATGGAGAGGTCCGCTTCTGGGATGTAAAATTTGAGTTGGATCCGGTTTATAATTTCAAAGCTCCTTACTGGAGGGATGAAAGTCTCCGTTATTACTATCTTGCGCTCGGCGAAGATAGAAAAGTAATGCTTTCTATAGAAGAATGGCGTAAATACGAACCATTGAATTTTGAATGTGAGCGGATTGAAAATTCGCCGAAAGGAAGCATGTATTACCGAATGATGGTCGATACTCTCGGCGCTCCGAATGTCTCGTATCAGGGCTTTTTTAGCGCCGATACCCTTCTGAGACCCGATTCGCTTGCCGTCGCGGATACGATGCGCGGCGACCTCTCGCTTTGGCGGTTTGAAGCCGTTGATAAAGTCGACGATACCACTTTCTATAAGATTTATAACAAGGCAACCGACAGTATTCTTGCTTTCGACATTCCTGCGGGCAATGATACGGTGGCTTACATGAATTGGAGCGGCGAACTGAATCAATGGCGAATGACGTTTTTTATGGAAGACGATTCCGTAGGAAAATTTATGGTCAGGGATACAGTTTCAGGCAGAGATTTCTATCTTGCGCTGAAAGATACCGTTGTTATGCTTACGACGGATACCGTCAACATCAAGCCTCTGTCGCTGTTTATCGGGGAAGACGGCTATTTGCCCCCTATTGTCGATTCTGCTTTTGTTTATAAAGTCAAGATTCTGAACTGCGCCGATCCCGATTCCGGCAAATATCTCGGAGCCGATATGACGGGCGCACGTGTCACGCTTGATACCGTGTATGCGCATTTGCCTGACGGACAGTTTGTTGTGAATCGCGATAATCGGTATAGTCTGATGAGCCGCGTGTCGGACATCGAAACCGATTCGCTGTTTGAAGTTTGCGATACCGTTACGGGTTTGCCGATTGAAAATCTGTATACCAACCACAGAGCGCCTGCCGATACTTTCGAGATTGTCGCTGTCACTTACGGCAATATGGAATCGCTAAGATACAGACAGAGACTTGGATACAGGCATTTCTCGCCCGAAGACCAGTCGTCGTATACGTATATTTTCGCATATTCGTCGGCGGATTCGCTGAACGAACGTCTTATAAGCTATGATCCTGCGGATTCGCTTATGATATTGAAGGCTGCCCCGACTGCTGCCGATTCCATACGCTTTACTCTTGAATACTTATTTACCGACAGCGTCGGGGCGCCTGAAATAGCGGATATTCCGCATTTGCAAAGGGATAATTACAGCATTCGCCTGTTCGACGAGGATTCAACCCTTTTCGTCACGATAAGCTCGTCCAAACTTTCGGCAAATGTCGATTCCCTGAAACGGCCTTTCTATCTGAAAGAGGATACTGTGCCGGAATTGTATTATTTTGTCGAGAATTACAGCGAACCCGATTTTCCTGCCCTTCATAAGGCGCTTGTCGATACTGCTAAGCATTTCAATCTCGCCTTGATGGATTCAATTGATACTCATGTATTTACAATAATCCGAAAAGATCGCGAATTTCGTGAAGCGCCTGATCCGTATACATATCTGACCGAGCTTTCCGAAGGCGCCGGAATGTACGAACTGACTGTCTTTCAGTCCGGTCTGACAAGATGGCTGACAAAGAATTTCTATCATTACGCCGTTTATGCCAGAGAAGGCGAAACGCAACTTAGGGCGGGTTCGTTTACTCCTTACGACCTGCAACTGTGGATGGATACGGCTCGCGGCACGGGTTTCAATCCTGTCCGTCCGTCGTTTTATATCGTTAAGGACGCCGATACGACAGACGCCAAATTGTCGGGTTATTTCCTGCATGTTATGGATTCGATTTCCGTACCTTCGCATGGGGATTATGTGGTCGGGGTTGGCGACAAGGAATATAATAGGATGAACTTTGTGAGCGCATGGCGCCATTCGGCTAATACATTGCTGCTCAATCCTGACGGTGCGTCAGCTACGGCAAGGGACAGCGTTGGTTTTGAGGATAAAAACTTCAGGGCTATCAACGAATATCGCTTCTACTTGCAGGTGTCCGACGACGATCCGGACAAATACCTCATCGCGACCGAATACGGCTATCTTGACGAAACTTCCGAAAGGGGCTACCTGTCGATGCAGAACGACAAACTGTATGTCGGACCGCGCGACGCCGCCGCCGTCTCGAAGATTTCGCTGTCGAAAAGTATTGTCGCCAACGAAAAAATACTGCCTCCGGTTGTCGAAGATAAAAGTATAGCTGCCATAGGCGGTACAGGCTCTATAAGAATCAAAAATGCAAAGGGTCAGCATGTTGCCGTATTTAATGTGGTCGGACAAAAAATAATCGACGTCACGCTTAATTCGGATGATGTGACTATTCCTGCTTCGCGCGGTATCGTTATCGTCCGGATCGGAGAGGTCAAGACCAAGAAGGTTGTTGTTCGATGATGGCTTTGTCCAATTTGGCTTTAAATTCGTGGTTTTTCAATCCCCAATCGGGAGCTATAAGCAACTCTTTTGGGGATTGAGAAACGAAACGGTCGATGTAGATGTCTTTCCTCAAACGGCTGACGAATTGTATCACGAGTTCGATGTATTCGTCGGCGGTAAACAGGTTGAAACGCTCCGGATGCTTTTCGTATTCCGCAGCCATTGCCGTGCCGCGTATCAGTTGCAATTGATGTAACTTGACCGAAGTCAGCGGCAGTTCCGAGATTTTTTCCGCATGTTGAAGCATCTGTTCGCGCGTTTCTCCGGGCAGTCCGAGTATGATATGCGCTCCGATTGGTATGCCGCGTTCCGCCGTCAGTCTGATGGCTTCTGCGGCGTCTTCGTAGGTATGACCGCGGTTTATGCGTATCAGCGTCTCGTTCAGAGAGCTTTCTATGCCGTATTCCATCATTACGAAAGTGCGTGAACGAAGTTCTTGCAGGTAATCGAGCAGTTTTTCGGAAATGCAATCGGGTCGTGTGGCTATGATTATCCCTGCGACGTCTTTGACGCCGAGCGCTTCCTCATATTTTTCTCTTAGGGTTTCGACGTCCGAATATGTGTTTGTATATGCCTGAAAATAAGCGATATATTTCATTTCCGGATATTTTCGCGCGAAAAATTGTATGCCTTCCCGCATTTGCCGGGCGACGGCTTTGCGTTCGTGACAATATGCGGGATTGAAGGCTTGGTTATTGCAGTAGGTACAACCGCCGTAACCTTTCGCGCCGTCGCGGTTGGGACACGTAAATCCCGCATCTAAAGTAATCTTTTGAACCTTGAAAGACGGAAAAACGAGCTTGAAAAAATCCGAAAAATCGTTATAAAATCTCTCCATATAATACAAAGATACGATTTTATTTTGAAAAAAGTGATGTAAAATGAAAAAAAAACGTGATATTTGCGACTGAATTTTGCTTTTTTATTAAATAATAAACGGATTAAAAAGATTTCGATTATGAGAAAGTTGTTTTTATTGTTAGTTGTAGCATGGTACGGCGCCGGTTTATACGCGCAGGTTAGCCTTGCAGATGTAGTAACAGGTAAGTTTCGTCAGGCTTCGTCCGGCGGAGAAATGCGCTCGCTGCCCGACGGCGAGCATTATACCGCGGCGAACAGGGAACGCACGATGATTGTCAAGTACTCGTACCGTACCGGAACGGCGGTGGATACGCTCTTTGACGTGAAGAATGCCCGCGAATGTACTTTCGACCGTTTTCAGGATTATATCATCAGTTCTACCGGTCATCATATCCTGCTGCTGCGGGAGTCCGAGTCTATTTACCGGCACTCGTTTCTTTCCGAAGTATACGATTACGATTCGCGCCGACGCATGGTGAAACGCATCAACGAGTCGGGCAAGAAGATTATGCTTCCGACATTCTCGCCCGACGGCAGGATGTGCGCCTTCGTAGAAGATAATAATATACGGATAAGGAAGTTCGATTACGACACCGAAACGGAGGTGACAAAGGACGGCGAACGCAATAAAATCATAAACGGCGCGACGGACTGGGTCTATGAGGAGGAATTTGCCGTGACAAACCTTATGGCATGGTCGCCGGACAACGAATTTCTTGCATACGTTCGCTTCGACGAATCGGAAGTGCCTGAATATGTGATGACCGAGTACGGCAATTCATATTATCCTTCGGAGACGAGATTCAAATATCCGAAAGCCGGCGAACGCAACTCTCGCGTGACGCTTCATTCCTACAATGTAGAAACAAAAGACACGAAAGCGCTCAATGCGCCTATCGGCGAGGATAGCTATATTCCGTATATTCGCTTTGCCGCAGAGCCTTCGCAGCTTGCCGTGATGACGCTCAACCGCCAGCAAAACGTCTTCAATCTCTATCACGCAAATCCCAAAAGCGGGGTTTTCAAATTGATATTGAAAGATGAAAACAAGGCTTATGTAGATTCGGACTGGATGAAGGCTATACAGTTCAGCGCGAGCGGTTTCCTTTATGTGAGCGAGAAAGACGGCTATGCGCATATCTATCAATATTCGCCGACAGGGACGCTGCAACGTCAGGTTACGAGCGGGAACTGGGATGTAACGCGGCTGATAGGCAAAAACGAGACTACCGGAACGGTTTATTACGAATCGGCGGAAGAAAGTCCGCTGCGCCGCTCGGTATATTCGATAGATGCGAAAGGTAAGAAGTTGCGCCTGTCTGCATTGGCAGGGACAAACAGCGCTACATTCAGCGCCAATTTCGCGTATTACACAAACCGCTTTTCCAATTCCAGTACGCCGACGCTGATTACCGTTCACGAGACAAAGACCGGCAAGACGCTGCGGACGCTTCAGGATAATGCCGCGCTTAAAGAGAAACTTTCGGGTTATACGCTTCCAAAGAAGGAATTTACGGTTGTCACGACTGCTACCGGCGAGGAACTTAATGCGTGGATTGTCAAACCTGTTGATTTTGACGAGAATAAGCAGTATCCGGTTGTGATGTTTCAGTACAGCGGCCCTAATTCGCAGTCGGTTTTAGACCGTTTTGAGATGGATTGGGAGCAGTATCTGGCGTCTAACGGTTATATTTGCGTTTGTGTGGACGGTCGCGGAACAGGTGCGCGGGGCGAAGCGTTCCGCAAATGTACGTATATGCGCATGGGCTATCTCGAATCGCGCGATCAGGCTGCTGCTGCCGTGGCTCTGGGTAAGTTGCCCTACATCGACGCCAAACGGATCGCTATCTGGGGATGGAGCTTCGGCGGCTATAACACGTTGATGTCCATGACTGTCGGAAACGGCGCTTTTAAAGCGGGTATCGCCGTTGCTCCGCCTACCGACTGGCGTTATTACGATTCGGTTTATACGGAGCGTTTCATGCGGACGCCGAATGAGAATAAAAAGGGATACGACGAGACTTCGCCGATAAAACTTGCCAAGGACTTGCAGGGCAAGTTGCTGCTCGTTCACGGTACTGCCGACGATAACGTGCATTTCAAGCAGAGTATGGATTATGCCGAGGCGCTGGTGCAAGCGGGTAAACAGTTTGAGATGCAGTTTTATCGCGACCGGAATCACGGCATTTCCGGAGGAAATACCCGGATGCATTTGTATACTCGGATGTCGGAGTTTCTTTTTGATAATCTTTAGGGGATTTAGGAGTTTAAGGGGATTAAGGAATTTAAGGAGTTTAAGGAGTTTTGGGAATTTAAGGTTTTTTTGTGGATTGATAAAGTGAAAAGACTAGGATTGTTATCGGATACTCATGGGTGGATTGATAAAAAATATGCGGAATATTTCGGCGTATGCGACGAGATATGGCACGCCGGTGATATAGGCTCGACGGAAACGGCCGACTATCTGGCCGGTATCAAACCCTTCAGGGCTGTATACGGCAATATCGACGACTATACAATCAGACAGATGTATCCCAAGACGGCTCATTTCAAGGTCGAAGACGTGACCGTGATGATGACCCACATAGGCGGCTATCCGGGACGGTACGACCCTTCGGTACGCCTCGAATTATACCGGACAAAGCCGACTTTGTTCGTCGCCGGACATTCTCATATCCTTAAAGTAATGTTCGACAAAAACCTGCAATGCCTGCATATAAATCCGGGCGCGGCGGGTATAAGCGGAATGCAGACTGTTCGTACTCTGATACGCTTCACTATTGACAAGTCCGAGATAAAAGACCTCGAAGTAATTGAACTTGGCGGAGGATTATAGTATGAAAGAGAAAAAATACAGCTATTTCAAGCGCGACGTCAGTTGGCTGTCGTTCAATTACAGAGTGCTGATGGAAGCGGACGACGAGACGCTCCCCGTCTACGAGCGCATCCGCTTTCTGTCGATTTATGCCTCAAACCTTGAAGAATTTTACGAAGTGCGCGTTTCGGAGCATCGAGGCAATATATTGAAGAAAAATTTTGTCGACGAAAGCGCGGAAACATCCGAAGAAAGCCTCGATAACATAACTCGCGAAGTAAACCGCCAGCAGCAGGATTTCTACCGCATATTCCACGAAGGCATATTGCCGGAACTGCTCCGGAAGAAGATATTTCTGTATCACGACAGCCGACCGGAGGCGTTTCATCTCGACGACGTCCGAAACTATTTCAACGATGAGGTATTTCCGTTTCTTTCGCCTGTGACGATTCAGAAAGGCGTAAGGACTTTCATCCGCGACCGCCGCTTGTATCTGATAGTCAAGATGTCGGATAAGGTTTCGGCCGAGCCTTATTACGTGCTGATAAAAATTCCGTTTTCGAAAGTGCCGCGTTTTATACCGCTTCCTGCGCGGGACGGCGTTTATTATTATATGTTTGTCGATGACATAATCCGCGCCAATCTGCCGTTCATTTTTCCGGGTTACGATGTCGAAGGGTGCTTCAGTATCAAGATTTCGCGCGATGCCGATATTTATATCAACGATAATAATTCCGACGCCAAAGAGATTGTCAACGAGATACGCACGAAAGTGGGTAAGCGCAAGACCGGTGTATTGAGCCGTTTCATGTACGACCGCGCCATGCCGCGCGACATGCTCGATTATATCTGCGCGACATTTGATATTGAGGCTGACGACCTTGTTGTGGGCGGGCGGTACATGAATCTGCAAGACCTGATAAAACTGCCGAATCCGGTGGGCGCCGAACTTGAACAGACTGTTCCCCAGCCTGCCCGCGTCGAGTATCTTGACCGTATCGGCTCGATGTTTAAAGCCGTCATGCAAGACGATGTGCTGCTGCATTTTCCTTATCAGTCGTTCGATTATCTGCTTCGTTTCCTGATGGAAGCGTCGTTTGACAAAGATGTTGAGGAAATAAAAATTACGCAATACAGGGTTGCGGAAAATTCGGCTGTCATAAATTCGCTGATAAGCGCGGCGCAAAACGGCAAGAAAGTGACTGTATTTGTCGAACTGAAAGCCCGTTTCGACGAGGAAAACAATGTGAGTACGGCGGAAGAGATGGAATTTGCGGGAGTGAAGATAATTTACAGCATACCCGGCTTGAAAGTGCACGCCAAAGTAGCCGTGATATTGCGAAAGGGCGATAACAAGGATTTTGCGTATCTCAGCACCGGAAATTTCAACGAAAAGACGGCGCGTATCTATTCGGATATGGCGCTTCTGACTTGCAATAGCGAACTGGTCGAGGATGTGAATAATTTGTTTGTAGGGCTTGAACAGAAGGCCGATAGCCTCACATTCAAGCATCTTCTCGTGGCGCGGTTTAATATGGTGCCGGAGATAATTCGCATGATTGAGCGGGAGATAGAGCATGTAAAGCAGGGTCGAAAAGGATATATTATCCTTAAAATGAACGGATTGCATGATAAGCAGATGATTGACGTACTTTACAGGGCTTCGGAGAGCGGCGTTGTGATAGACCTTATTGTACGCGGGATATGTTGCCTTGTGCCCGGACAGCCTTATAGCAAGAATGTTAGAATTACCCGCATTGTAGACATGTTTCTCGAACATTCGCGGGTCTGGTATTTTTATAATGATGGTAAGGAGGACTTGTATCTTACGTCGTCGGATTGGATGCGTCGCAATATCAGTCGCCGTATCGAGACGGCTTTTCCGGTACTGTGCCCTGAAATCAAGTCTGAAATCATACGGATTTTGAGGTTGCAGTTGGCGGATAATGTGAAGGCATGCACTATCGACGAAAACCTCAATAATGTTTTCAAACGCAATGATAATGCGCCTGTTCGGGCGCAACAGGCTATATATGACTTTGTCGCTTCGCGACAGTTGAAAGTTTTTGACGTTGACAGTTGAAAATTTGGGGGTCGAGAGTTTGAAGTCGGAAGTCAAAAGTTTGGCGGTCGAAAGTCTGAAGTCGAAAGTCAATTGTTCATTGTCAATTTCCTTGTCCATTCTTAACTTTCAATTTTCAACTCTAAAGAAAGTCTTCCCTGACAGGGCTGAAGGCATCAATCAGGATACCGGCTTCCAGACAAGTGCAGCCATGCAATACATCGGGAGACACATAATAGCCGTCGCCCTTGTGAAGCGTCTTTTTTTCGTCGCCTATAATCAGTTCAAAGACGCCTTCGGCCACATACGACGACTGCGAATGAGGATGCGTATGAAGCGCGCCGACTGCGCCTTTCTCAAATTCTACCTTGACCAACATCAATTGCGGGTCATAACCCATTATCTGGCGTCGCGCGCCTTCGCCCGCCGCTTGCCAAGCCAATTCGCCGGCCACCTGAAACTTACTGCTTTTTGATTCCATATTTATATTAAAGTACTGAAAATAACTGTTCCATATTTCATCTCATTTTGGATGCAAAGATAATAAATGTATTTCACAGAATACAAATTTGAATCTATTTTATATTTTACAGAATACAAATCCTTATATTCCATTACCCACGCGCAATGACGGTAGACTATCAGGAAAACATCTGCAACACAATTCCTTCGAGTTAGCAATAACGACTGCGCGCAGGCTTTTGACACATTCATTCCGTATTATAATTTTGCATTTGGAAATCATATCCGAAAAATATTATATCTTTGCGGCGGAAATAATAAAATTGAAAGAACAATTATGAAGGTTGTAGCAATAAACGGCAGTCCGCGAAAAAGCGGAAATACTGCATACGCATTGAACGTCATCGGCAATGTGTTTCGGGAAGAAGGATTTGATTTTGAAATAATAGATGTAGGCGGAAAGCACATCAGGGGGTGTCTTGCGTGTAATAAATGCGCTGAGAAGAAGGACGGCAAGTGCGTCATTACGGGCGACATGCTTAACGATTCGCTTGCGAAGATGATGGAAGCGGACGGTATTATCATCGCTTCGCCGGTGTATTATTCGGGCATCGCGGGAACGATGAAATGTTTTCTGGATCGCGCTTTTTTTGTGGCAAGCGCTAACGGAAACCGGTTTAGGCACAAGGTAGGCGCTTCCGTAGTTGCCGTTCGCCGGACGGGTGGCAGCATGACTTTCAACGCCTTGAATCATTATTTGAGTATATCGGAAATGCTTATCCCGTCATCCAACTATTGGAATGTGATACATGGACTTGCTCCCGGCGACGCCGCACAGGACGAGGAAGGCATTCAAATAATGAAAATGCTTGGTAAGAATATGGCGTGGATGCTTAGAATGTGCGAACGGGCGAAAGACATGGAGCCGCCGCAGACGGAAAAGATATTTACGAATTTCATCCGATAAAGAAGCATGAAAAAAAGAGAGTTTCTAAAAGCAGTCGGCTGGGTGGGCGCGACATTGACGGTCAGAGAAGGTGCGAGCGCACTGATCAAGTGTCGGCATGAATCGGCGAAAGTAGTCGCCCTGAACGGAAGTCCTGACGAACACGGCAACACGGCTTATGCGCTTTCGGTAATGGGAGGCGTTTTCGAGCGGGAAAGGATTGATTTTGAGATCATCAATATGGGCGGAAAGGATATCCGTGGCTGCATTGCCTGCAACAGCTGTCATCTTGATAACAAGGGAAAGGGCTGCCTGTATGCAACTCCGGATGAGCAAAAATGGATCAACTCCATGAAAACCGCTAATGCGATTATTCTTGCTTCGCCAACATGTTTCGGCGGCATTGCGGGCACATTGAAGTCGTTTCTGGACAGGGCATTCTTTTCCGGCTCGGAAAACTTCCGATATAAGGCGGGCGCAGCCGTCGTAACGACGCTACGGTCGGGCGCATCCATGACGTTTGAAAGTCTGAATCAGTATTTCACTATCGCGGAAATGCCGGTCGCCTCCTCCACATACTGGAATAATATACATGGATTGACGCCCGACGATTTGAAACAAGACGCCGAAGGCATCCGAACATTGCAGAATCTGGCAAAAAACATTATCAGAATGATTTAATTCGTGTAGCCGCAACCCGAATACTGAATAAATTCACGGGACAGGTATGCCCGATTCTTACATAAGCAATTAAAAATTAAAGCAACGGTACTATAGGATAGGTTATATCCTAAGTACCGTTGCAACAAAGTCATTGTCGATTGTCAATTGTAAATTATTCCTTGTCCATTGCTCATTTTTAACTTTCAACTTATTCCGGATTCTCCATTCCGTCGGGTAGAGGTTATTGGAGCGGTTTTGGAGGTTTTTTACGAATCCTAACGGAACGTTTTTGTATGTTACTAAAATGTGACCTAAAGGCATGTCGGCGGGTAGCTCTATGGCTTCTTTTCTGAGGTATTTTATCGCGTCTTCGAGGGTCAATTCCGCGCTTGGAAACGAGGCTCGACGAAAGGCTGCGTTCATGGCCAATGATGCGGACGGTATTAAATCTGCGCCTTTGAGAGCGCCTAAATATACGCCCCAAGAAACGATATTGATACTTTTCGACAGGTAACTGTACACGCCTTCATGCCGTTCGGGAACGGCGTATAAATTTGCGCTGTTGTTGTTCAGGAAGACAAATTTTTCCGGCTCGCCGAGCAATCCTCTTATTTTTTGCGTCGCCGGAAACGGTTTGAATACTTTGTTTTTGAATCCGGACTCTTTGTAATAACCGGAATTTTTCCTTAGCAAAGCGAGGAAGAAGCCTTCGCCCTTTGTACGGTGCGGAAAGAAACGATAAGCAGGCATGTCGCATCCCAGCGAGCCTGAAATATTCCATTCCCGATTGACCGGTATCGCAACGATTTCGGCGCCGAGTTCTTTTGCAAGCAGGGCGACGTTATCCTCATTTTCGGCAGTATTGTACGTGCAAGTACTGTAAATCAGCCATCCGCCCGGTTTGAGCGAATTCCATACATCGCGAATGATGCGTCTCTGGCGGTTTGCGCACATATTCACATTGTCCGCGCTCCATTCGTTGCAACTGTCCGGATTCTTGCGAAACATACCTTCACCCGAACAGGGCAGGTCGGCAAGTACGACGTCGAACAGGTTAGTACATTCGCCGAATAAAGCAGGCTCGGCGCAAGTGACGATATTATCCGCGCCGCCCCATTTAGCCATGTTTTCGGCGAGAATCACGCTGCGGCTGCGGACAAGTTCGTTGCAAACGAGAAGGCTTCCCTGCGGCAGGAGCGTCTGTAGATGCGTAGATTTGCCGCCCGGAGCAGCGCAAAGGTCAAGCGCGACAATCCGGTCACGATTCATATCCGCAGCAGACAAAGCCTGTTCGAGAAACATCGACGCCGCTTCCTGAACATAGTAAACGCCCGCATGAAACAAGGGATCTAACGTGAACGACGGTCGCGCCGCGAGATAGCGTCCCGCCTTGCACCATGCGACATTTTCCGATTGAAAAGAATCGTCGAAAGGCTGTAAAGCGTCCGACGTCTTCAGGGGATTCAGCCTGATGCTGACAGGCGGTTGCTGCATGAGAGCCGCCTCCAGAGCGTCGTATTCGTCTTTCAGCAGTTCTCTTGTCCGGGTTATAAAGTCCTGTTTAATCATGTTTTTGAAAAGTTATGCGCAAATATAGGGATTATTTTTGAAAAAAGCAGTAATTTTGCACTGATATGGAAGCAATATTATATTTGATACCGGTTACGATAGGCGAAACGGAGCACAGTCGCGTGTTGCCGCCGTACAATCGCGAGATAATTTTGTCGCTAAGGCATTTCATCGTCGAGAATGTCCGGACGGCGCGGCGATTTCTGAAGAAAACGGATGCGTCGATAGTGATAGACAATCTTGAGTTTACGGAACTGAACGAACATACGACGCCGGAAGAAATATCCGGTATGCTGGCTCCGATGGAACGCGGCGAATCAATTGGCGTGATGTCGGAAGCCGGTTGCCCTGCCGTTGCCGATCCGGGCGCCGACATAGCGGCTCTGGCACAGCGTAAGGGCTATCGCGTCGTGCCGTTAGTCGGGCCGTCGTCGATACTGATGGCTTTGATGGCTTCGGGTTTCAACGGTCAGAGTATTGCCTTTCACGGCTACCTTCCTGTCGAGGCGCACAGTCGCGCAGAACGGATAAAGGCGTTTGAGGCGCGAATGTATGCCGAAAACGAGACGCAAATATTCATAGAAACGCCTTACAGAAACAATAAACTGCTCGACGATTTCGTTAGAATATGCAGACAGGCGACGCGATTGTGCGTGGCTTCGGATATAACAGGCGACGACGAGTTTATCCGGACGCTTCCAGTCAGGGAATGGACGAGGCAAAAGCCTGATTTGAACAGGAAACCGGCGATTTTTTTGATTTATAAACAGTAAGAGAATGGAAGAATATTTTGCGCACGAAAGCGCCGTAATAGATGAAGGCTGCAAGATAGGCGCGGGGACTAAGATTTGGCATTTTTCGCATCTGACGACCGGATGCGAGGTGGGAAAGAATTGTACGATAGGTCAGAACGTGCTCATTGCTCCGGAGGTCGTGCTCGGAGACAACGTGAAGGTGCAGAACAATGTATCCGTATATACCGGCGTCACGTGCGGCGACGATGTGTTCTTAGGCCCGAGTTGCGTGTTCACAAACATCACGAATCCGCGCAGCGCCGTTTCGCGCAAGGGCGAGTACGTGCCGACAAAGGTCTGTAAAGGCGCGACAATAGGAGCAAATGCCACGATTGTTTGCGGCGTCGCAATAGGCGAATATGCGATGATAGGAGCGGGAACGGTCGTTACGAAAGACGTTTCGGCGTATGCTTTGGCCGTCGGAAATCCCGCGAGATGGATAGGGTGGGTGAGCCGGTACGGTCATCGTCTCAATTTCGACGAGAAAGGCGTCGCGATATGCCCCGAAAGCGGTGAAATTTACGTTTTTAAAGATGGAAAAGTAGTCGTTGCGCCGACATGATGTTTTGCTCGATAATATATTGATTAACAGTATGTATCGGCATCAATCCGAATGAAAAGCGGAAGGCTCGAAAAAATAATTTGCAGAAAAAACGTATTTTTTGATGTTTTTTTTTGGCGGTTACAATAAATATCAATACCTTTGGGGCGTATTATAATGAGTTTACGAACAGAATTTTTATAAATTAACAGATTAAAGTAATGAAACGAATAACATTTTTCATAGCGAGTATTCTTTGCCTTACGGCATGTAATAACGACATTAACGGTCCTATCGGCGATTATCCTGTTGATACGGAAGGGCGTATAGAGTTGCGTATGCCGGACGCGACTACAGTTGGCGTATACAGTAATGCAACCCAAAGCGAATGTATGATTGATTCGGTTTGGGTGCTTGAGTTTCATCCGACGACCGGGGTATTATTAAACTCGGATCACGTTGGCGGCTCGAAAATCATGGGCAACGGTCAGGCAGTGCAGTTGCTTCCGCAGTTGTCATTTAAGCCGACTATCGGGAATCGCATTGTTTGTATTGCGAATACTAATTCGGGAGTAAATCCTGCCGGCGTTACTATCAGTACGATTAACGATAAATTCAAGTTGAATACTGATAACTATTACATTGTCGGCGAGTATTTGCCGATGTATGGCGAGACTGTTTTGTCATCTTCATATATGTGCGAAATGACGCGCGAAGTGGCTAAGGTACAGGTACAGATGGGCGAAAGCGTCTCGGATGTGACGGGCGCCTTCACGGCTGAAAACGTATCTTATGCCATATATAACATAGCAAAGTACGGATATGTTCAACCGTATAACGGAGAGGGATATGCGAGTGGCCCGGGGTATGTCCTTACATACAATACTTTTCGCCTGTTGCAAAAGGCAGGCGCTACCGATCAGGAAAAATGCCTTTATCTGCACGAGTACAAGTCAAGCACAAGAATTTTGGGATTAGGCACAGGTAACGGTATCTCTATCGGTGATGATGTCTTTAGCGCAAATCGTCAGCATATTATTCTTTATCGTGCGGTTAACGCTACCGATACTTTTTATTATCGCTTGGACTTTTATGATCCTTCAACCGGAAAATATCTTGATACCAAGCGTAATCATCATTATTTGTTTACGATAAACAGGGTTGGAAGCGAGGGCTATAAGAATTTGAATGGCGCTCAAAACAATCCGGGCAGTAACATTGAATATACGGTCACGATTAGCGACGGGGCGCGACATATTTCTTCAAACGGGCAGTATGCTATTGTCACGAGCGTGGATACGGCTAAAATATCAAGTTCCGTTACGAGCCAGAATATAGCCAAAATAAGGTATCAGTTAGGCGCAGGAATGCCTGCTTTGACCGCTGTGACATATTCGGCTGTTGCTGCCGGTCCGGGATTGACGCTTAACTCGCCTACGACATTGATGGCGGCAAATACGAATGTAGATGTCAATATTACGGCTGACGCCACTTTTACAGCGGGTACGACAGGCACAATAACTTTTACGCTTGGAAATGTAAAACATGTCCTGTACGTAAAGAGGCAATGAAATAAAATTCCTTATTCATATCTTTGAAAAAGCGCGGTATCCGTTGTGATATCGCGCTTTTTCTCTTTTAGGCGGGCGTCCGGAGGCTATTTAATTATTTCGAAGCGGGTGTATGGGACGAGCTTTTCGGGGATGCGGATTCCTTCGGGGGTCTGGTTGTTTTCGAGGAGCGCGGCTACTATTCGC
>JAITPH010000143.1 GCA_031289515.1 Tannerella sp. | reverse complement strand
CTTCTCGGTCGGCAAGTCGAAAGCGCAACTCTTCGACAAGGACGGCAAACACAAGATAACATTTAAGGATGTGGCCGGATTGGCCGAAGCCAAGCAGGAAGTCGAAGAGATTGTTTCCTTCCTCAAGAATCCGCAGAAATATACCGAACTTGGAGGCAAGATACCCAAGGGCGCACCCCCAGTTCGTCGTAGCGTCTTTCGCTGCGTCGAAGTTGAAAGCAAGTCTCTTGACTTGCGGGATATGATGATGTATCGAGGTGCACAATGACGAAATGTACAAAATTTTCTTAAATTGATGACATTGGCGGAATATTATGCCGAATAGAGACAGTCTGCCGTCATTGCGAGAAAGTTACTAAACAAGTTTAGCAAACAGGAAAAATGACGAAGAAAACGGCTGCGCTTGCCGTCATTGCGAGGAACGAAGCAATCCAGACTATACAGGGCGCTGGATTGCTTCGTACCTCGCAATGACGGCAGACTGCCCTTTATTGGCAAAGCATTTGCGCGTTTTCGTCATTATAAGAATTTTGGAATGCGAATGACTCGAGTGGGCGCAAATAAGGGTATGGCAAAAGCGAGGAGGTTTTTGTTACTTTGCCATAAGTTCTTTCTTTAGCATTTTGTAGATTTCGAGCCATGATTTTCGATATAAATCAGTGGATTCGTCGGCAAGGAGGGTGAATGTTTTTGAAGAATAATAGATATCGGCGGCTTTCGTTTCCGATATCCCGAAATCTATTATCAGCGAATGTTGCATGATTTCATTGTCTATAAGTGTCGTCTCCACGTCTATATAACCTTTTTCCAACTCCAATGCCTGAAACAACTGCATTGTGTAAAAGTAAATACGGTGTGATGGGATTTTATACTTCAGTTCGCTCCGAAATTGCTCTTTTGACAGACTTTCATCTGAGACCTCCGTTTTTATAACATGTACTATATAATGCTTTAAGTGACCAGTAAGGGTCTTCGGTATGAAGAGTCCACCAATGCCTGAATAAATAATCCAATCCGCCGTATTTTTTCAGATAAAAATAGGCATCCGGTCTGCTCATTTTATATGCACGAGCAAACATCATAAGAATAAACGCTATAAACAATACCTTGCTGCGCGTTTCCTCGTCAAGAAGTATCCTTTTATCTGTTTCAGCCATAAGATATTTTTCAAATTCTAACCGCAAAGATATGACGAAAAAATGAAAACTGCAAGATTGGGATGTGATTTTTTGCCATATAAAGCCATAAACAGTTAAAAATGTTATATCTTTGCGGCGTTATTTTATTGGCGGCATTGCTTCGGTGTGATATTGTCAATATGCAAAAAATGATATGGAAGTACTGATAATAATTGGTTTAATCATCCTGAACGGGTTGCTGTCGATGTCGGAGATAGCGCTTGTATCGTCGCGGAAAGTGCGGCTGGAGACGCTGGCAAAGAAAGGCAGTAAATCGGCGCAAAAAGCGTTGAAGCTGTCAAAAGAGCCGGATAAGTTTCTTTCTACAATACAGATTGGGATTACTTTAATCGGTATTCTTACCGGTTTGTTTTCGGGAGAGGCTTTTGCCGGAAACCTCTCCGAGGTACTGTCGCGAATATCGTTTATCGAGCCGTATGCTTTTGCCGTTTCAAAATTTATCATCGTCGTTGTCGTGACTTATCTTACGCTTGTGCTGGGCGAACTCGTTCCCAAGCGTATCGGTATGAGTTTTGCCGAAAAGGTAGCCATGGCGCTCGCCGGTCCGATGTATTTGCTGTCGAAGGCAACGGCTCCCGTTGTGTGGATTTTGTCGAAAAGCACTCAGGCAGTCGTTACGCTTTTCGGCTTGAGCAATGCGGGCGATAACAGTAAAATCACCGAAGAAGAGATAAAAGCCGTTATCCACGAGGGCTTTGAAGGCGGCGAAGTTGAAGAAGTAGAGCAGGATATAGTAGAGCGCGTGTTTCATCTGGGCGACCGCACTGTCGGCAGTATTATGACGCATCGAAGCGACCTCGTATGGATTGATTTGTCTGACAGCGCCGCTCTTATACGCGAAAAAGTGAAAGCCAATCTTTACAATACCTATCCTGTGGTATCCGATAAATTCGACAACATTCAGGGCGTCGTCTTTCTGAAAGATCTCTTCGGATATATCGATTCACCGGAATTTTCTATCTCGAAAATACTTCTTCCCGCTCATTTTATTCAGGAAAACATGAGCGTTTACAAGGCTTTGGAGCAGTTCAGGCAGGCTCGCGTCAAATACGGCATCGTGACGGACGAGTTCGGCAGCGTGCAGGGCATCGTCACGCTGAAAGACATCATCGACGCGCTTATTGGCGAGGTTAATGAAGTCGACGACGAGCCGGAGATTATAAAACGCCGGGACGGTAGCGTTCTGGTCGACGGACAATGCTCTTTTTACAGCTTTCTCGAATATTTCGATCTGGAGAATTTGTATGAAGAAAATGATTATAATACATTGAGCGGACTGATTTTGGATGTTTTGGAACGAGTGCCCAAGACAGGCGACGATTTTTCATGGATGAACTTCAACTTTGAAATCGTCGACATGGACGGCGCACGTATAGACAAGGTGCTGGTAAGGAAAAACGAAAACGAAAAGAATAAATGATAAAAGCTGTTTTTTTAGATATTGACGGTACGATGGTAAGTTTTAACACGCATCGCGTACCGGACGAAACGAAGCAGGCGTTGCGGGAAGCCCGCCGCCGGGGAGTGAAGGTGTTTGTTGCCACCGGAAGGCATACAAGCGATATTAACAATCTCGATGACTTGGAGTTCGACGGATATATCACTATCAACGGCGCTTATTGCATCGTGGGCAACGAAGTCGTCTTCAAGAAGTCTATTCCGCGCAGCGATGTGGCTGCCTTCGTCGATTATGATGAGACGACGGAACGTA
>JAITPH010000119.1 GCA_031289515.1 Tannerella sp. | reverse complement strand
TCTTCCCCACAAGATAGCGCGTCAGAAAGGAATCCGTATCGTCATTTGCATTGACGAGTTTCAGCAAATATCGGAGTTCCCCGATTCCGTGTTGTTTCAAAAGAAACTGAGAACGGTTTGGCAACGGCAAATAGAACGTTTCCTATTGTTTATACGGTAGCCGGAAGCATTTGCTTAGCGCCTTATTTGCAAAACAAAGCATGCCTTTTTATAAATTCGGCGACGTCATTTTTTTGCAAAAAATAACTGTCGAAGACTGGATCCCTTTCATTCGGAATCGTTTTCAGGAGACTGGAAAGTCTATTTCGGCCGATTTGGCTGCTAATATTTGTCAGGCTGTTGATAATCATTCTTCGTATGTGCAACAGTTCTCATGGTTGGTTTGGACTCGTACCGAAACAGAAGCTACGTCTTCCGGCTTTGACGAAGCGTTAAAAGACCTGCTAAATCAAAATTCCATACTTTTTTATACTTATACAAGTGGACTTACTTCCCTGCAAATAAACTTCCTGCAAGCTATAGCCGACGGGATTCAAGACCGGTTTTCACACAAAGAAATCCTGTCCAAATATAATTTGGGAAATTCAGCCAATATATCCCGTGTGCGAAAATCGTTGGAAAACAAGGAATTAATTGATGTCTCGCCACATGCGGCGACATTCAACGACCCTGTTTTCCGGATTTGGTTTAAGAATGAATTTAGACGCCAATCAAACAGATAAGCGCCGCAAGGGTCATTCTTCCGAATCGCTTTCTTTCATGTTGTGGAAAACGTTTTGGACGTCTTCGTCGTCTTCTATCTTTTCCAACAGTTTTTCAAGCGTTTCGCGTTGTTCCGGCGTCACGTCTTTTATGTCGTTGGGAATGCGGACAAATTCGCTCGCCGTAATCTCGAAGCCATTGTCTTCCAGATGCTTTTGAATAATGGAGTTTTGAGCGAAATCGCCGTAAAGGATTATTTCGTCTTCGTCTTCCCCGACTTCGTCGACGCCGTAATCTATCAATTCAAGCTCAAGGTCTTCGAGCGAGACGCCGTCTTTCTTGACGAGATGAAACACGCATTTATGATCGAACAGAAACTCCAGCGACCCCGACGTTCCCAACGAGCCGCCGAACTTGTTGAAGTAACTGCGGACGTTGGCGACGGTGCGCGTGGTATTGTCGGTCGCCGTCTCGACAAAAATCGCTATGCCGAACGGGCCGTATCCCTCGTAATTCATCTCCTTGTAGTCGGTGAAATCCTTTGAAGTAGCCTTCTTGACAGCCCTTTCCACATTCTCTTTCGGCATATTTTCCTTCTTCGCCGTTTGCATCAGCACGCGCAGACGCGGATTTGTCTCCGGGTCGGCTCCGCCCGATTTCACTGCTATCGTAATTTCTTTTCCCAATTTTGTGAAAACGCGCGCCATATTGCCCCAGCGTTTCATTTTTCTTGCTTTTCGGTATTCAAATGCTCTTCCCATATTTTTATTATCTTAATTGTACTCCAAGTTTGTCTTCAAGACTCTTTTGTATTTTCGACATGACGGCGTCGATATGCTTGTCGTTAAGCGTGCCTTCTTTGTCCTGAAGGTAGAAACTTACAGCGTAGGATTTCTTGTCCGGTTGAATATTCCTGCCTTCGTAGACGTCGAATAATACGATGTCTTTCAGTAGTTTACGTTCGCTTTCGAGCGCCGTCTTCCTGACGTCGGCAAAAGTGACGTTTTTATTTATCAATAAGGCGAGATCCCGCTTGACTTCCGGGAATTTTGCAATCTCCCGGAAAGTAGTCCGAATGCGCCCTGTCTCTTTCATTAACACACTCCACGACAATTCGGCAAAATAAACCTCATTGTCTATATCGGTAATTTTTAGGATATTATCATTAACTATACCGAAAGAGCCGATCGTGCGTCCCGATTCTGAAACGATTGTCATTCCCGAAGAAAAAATATCGTTCGAGAATTTGCTAAAGACAAGCCTGTCCAAATCCAATCCAAGCCGCGTCAGGATATTTTCGACATTCGATTTCAATTCAAAGACAGAAGCGTCCTCATCCTGATGCGCCCAGTTGTTTTCGACCCGCTTTCCATAAACCCACAATCCGAGACGATAATCTTCCTTATATTCCGAAAGTATGTTATCGTTCTTGTTTTCAGGGTTTTTTCGATAGCAGTTGCCAAACTCGAAGAAACGAATATTTTTGTTCTTGTGCTTGACATTAAACTCAATGCTTTGCAGTCCGCCGAAAAGCAATGTCTGACGCATTGCGTTGAGGTCGGCGCTCAAGGGATTCATCAGCGTCGCGCAATTTGCGGCGTGGTAGGTAGTCAGCCTCTCGTAATAGGCGAGGCGCGTAAGCGAATTGTTTAAAATCTCGCTGAAACCCGCTCCGCACAACTGTTCGGAGATGATATTTTCGAGTTTGTAACTCTTGTCGGTCGGGGTCTGATAGCTCAAAGTCGAGCGCACTTGGTCGCTGATTTCGATATTGTTATATCCGTAAATGCGGAGAATATCTTCGACTACGTCAACGTCGCGGCGCACATCGTAGCGATAAACAGGAACGCGCAGCGACAGCCCTTCGGACGTCTCGGACGCTATTTCAATCTCCAGCGAATCAAGAATATTTTTTATAGTATCGACAGATATTTCCTTGCCTGTCAGCGAGTTGATTTTGTCGAAAGACACATCTACCGCGAAAGGCTCAATCTTATTAGGATAGACGTCCTGAATTTCGCCGGCGATAACGCCGCCCGCCAATTCCTTTATCAGCAATGCCGCACGTTTCAGGACGTAAACGGTTTGGTTGGGGTCTAATCCGCGCTCGAAACGGAACGACGAATCGGTGTTAAGTCCGAAATATCGCGCGGTCTTTCGTATCCATGCAGGATTGAAGCATGCGGATTCGAGGAAAACGTCACGAGTATTTGCCGTCACGCCGGAATCGAGACCTCCGAAGACGCCGCCTATACACATCGGCTCGTCGACGTTGCAAATCATCAGGTCGTGATCGGTCAAAGCCCGTTCTACGCCGTCGAGCGTGACGAATTTCGTTCCTTCCGGCACAGTGTCTACAACTATTTTTGCGCCTTTTATCTTTGCGGCGTCGAAAGCGTGCAGCGGCTGCCCCAATTCGAGCATTACATAGTTTGTTACGTCGACTATATTGTTTATCGGTCGCAGACCAACGTTAGCAAGCCGTTTTTTGAGCCATTCGGGACTTTCCCCGACGGTTATGCCCTTGACGGTCACGCCGGAGTAGCGCAAACATGCTTCCGGATTCTTTATTTCGACGGAGATAAAGGGAGCGTCGGCATCGTCCGGAGCAAACGCCTCTACGCAAGGCTTCCGCAAGCAGGCTTGTTTTCCGGTTTGGCGGATATGTGCCGCAAGATCGCGCGCTACGCCATAGTGCGACGTAGCATCAACGCGGTTTGGCGTAATATCTACTTCGAGCACAAAATCGTTTTCTATTTTATAGTATTCTTTTGCCGTCATGCCCACCTGCGTGTCTCCGGGCAGGACTATAATGCCGGAATGGTCTGTGCCGATGCCTATTTCGTCTTCGGCGCATATCATACCGCACGATTCTTCGCCGCGTATCTTGCTTCTTTTGATTTTAATCTCGTTATCACCGATATAAAGCGTTGTTCCTACGGTCGCTACGACCACTTTCTGACCTGCGGCAACGTTAGGCGCTCCGCAGACGATTCGCAAAGGCTCGTCGCCGCCGACGTCCACCGTTGTCAGGTGAAGGTGATCGGAGTTGGGATGCTCTACGCAGGTCAATACTTTGCCTGTCACAAGACCTTCCAATCCTCCCTTGACGGACTGCACTTCTTCGACGGAGCCGGTTTCCAGTCCGATTGACGTCAATGCGGCGGATACTTCGTTGGCGTTCAGGTCGAAAGACAAAAAATCTTTCAGCCAGTTGTAAGATATATTCATCGTTTAATATTTAATATGCGTTTATTCGAGCCGCAAAAGTATAAAAAAAAGTTATAAGATGATAAGCGGAAACATGTTTTTTTTAGTTCGCAACGCTTAATCGTCTATTGTATTCATTCTTTGTCCGGGTCTTTTTTCGTACGTTACCTTCACATTTCTCAACGCCTGACGCATTTGTCGGCGTTCGCCCTCGGTAAACCCGATTCTTATTATCGCTCCTTCGTCATAATAGTTTTTATAACTTGTGGCATATTTCCCGTTATGCACCAAGAGTCTGTAGTACGGGCTGAAAATCATACTCAGTATATGATTGAAATCATGTCCGCCGACGCCTCCGGAGAGTCTGCCCAACTGGTCTTGGGATACATAAAATCTGTCTCTTGCGCTCGGAGGCAACGCTTCCTCAAGTTTTTTCCTCTCTGACGGCGTAATCATCGACAGCTTGTTCTCGTAAATGGAATCCATCTTGTCGATATACAGCACATAAAGCGCATATACGGCAGGAGGCATCGAGTATGGGTCGATACTGATCCTTGCCGAATCGATCGCTCCGGCATCGTCCAAATCTTTCATTAACTCAATGTTTTTCAGCTTGTTGTTGGAATCAAGCATCCACGAAGGCGCAATCAGACGACCTTCCTCAATCGCCTTTTTTGTGTCTTCATTTATTTTGAACTCTTCCCGTCCCTCAAGTACGTTCATCAGCCACAGGGAATCTTCCCTGCTCCAGTCCTGTGCGCAAATAACTCCAAACGAGGACATTAAGACAGCGCATAATATAAATTTCATCTTAGCCATACATGGTAAAATTTTAAACTATGAAGACACAAATGTAGCGGATTATTTCGGAAAAAGAAAAAAACAATGCCGAAATATTTTTTTTTAACGGAAAATGTTGTAATATTGCGGCAAATTAACAATCAAATTTAGCAAATATGAGTCTTTTCGAGAAAATTAAAGAGAAAGCATTCAATGAGTTTATTGACATTATTGAATGGATTGACGATACGCAGGACACGATAGTATGGCGTTTTCCGCGTTATCAGAACGAGATTAAGAACGGCGCGCAACTGACGGTGCGCGAGACGCAGGTCGCCATTCTTGTCGATGAAGGTAAATTTGCCGACATTTACCAGCCCGGACGTTACGAACTGACGACCGCCAACATGCCTATTCTGACCACTATCAAGGGTTGGAAATACGGCTTTAACTCGCCTTTTAAGGTTGAGGTTTATTTTGTCAATACCAAACAGTTCCTTAACCTGAAATGGGGTACGAAGAATCCGATAATGTTGCGTGATCCGGAGTTTGGCCCGATACGGATGCGGGCTTTCGGAACGTATTGCTTCAAGGTGAACGGCGACCCGACCAATTTCATCAGGAATGTAGTCGGCACGGACGGCAATTTCACTACCGAAGGCATTCAGGAACAGTTGCGCAATTATATCCTGACAAAGTTTACCGACCATCTCGGCGAATCGAAGATTGCGGCATTAGACATGGCTTCCAATCTTAATGAGTTTTCGAAGGCGTTGCAGGACGGTCTGAAGCCTGATTTCGACGAGCTTGGCATAGATTTGACGAAGTTTCTCATCGAGAATGTTTCGCTGCCCGAAGAGGTCGAAAAGGCATTAGACCGCCGTACAAGCATGGGGATCGTCGGAGATATGGGCAAATATACTCAATTCCAGTTTGCCGATGCTCTGAAAGCCGGAGCCGAGAATCCGGGCGGCGGAGGAACGCCTGCCGGAGACGCGATGGGCATGGGCATGGGATTTGCCATGGCTGGACAGATGGCTCAACAGATGATGAATCCGCAGGGGCAACAGGGAGTTGTTCCGCCTTCTGTTCCGCAGCAAAAAATGTATTATATGGCGGTGAACGGGCAACAGTCCGGTCCTTTCGGCATATCGCAGTTGCAGCAGATGTTGTTGCAGGGGCAGTTTACACGGCAATCATTAGTCTGGGCGCAAGGAATGGCTGCATGGTCGGCTGCTGAAACCGTCGGCGAACTTTCGCAATTGTTCGGCGCTGTTCCGCCTCCGCCACCGCCTGCCGCACCGACTGAATAGTAGAGCGTTATGAACGAATATGATTTTAATGAGAAGGAAGACGCTACCATAAACTCAAAAGATACGGTAGAAAGCAAATGTCCTTCCTGTGGCGGGTATCTTGTATATTCCCCGGAAAACGAATCGCTTTTGTGCAGTTATTGCGGCACAAAAGTTGCGCTTGACATGACGCCGTCGAAGGTCGTTGAGAACGATTTTACCGAGATGTCGGAGCATCCGGAACTTTGTAGCCGTACCGAGACGCTTGTGGCGGAGGTTGCGTGCGGTCAATGCGGTGCGCATACTACGTTTCCGGAAAATACGACGTCTTATTCCTGCGCTTTTTGCGGTACGCCGATTGTGCTGAAAGAAGCTGCAACACGTCGCTCGTGGAAACCTGAATATATCTTGCCTTTCAAAATAGGAAAAACCGTCTGTAAAAATCTTTTCCGTAAATGGGCTTCTTCTCTTTGGTTTGCTCCGTACGGGTTTTCAAAGAATCTGATGGAACAGGAACGGATTAAGGGCATTTATCTGCCTTATTGGACTTACGACGCCGATACTGTTACCGATTATTCGGGCGAGCGCGGCGTCAGCCGACAGGTTTCGAGAACTTCAAACGGTAAAACTACCGTTCATACCGTTACCGACTGGTATCCTGTTTCGGGGCGGGTGAAGCATGGCTTTGACGATGTGTTTGTTCCGGCGTCCGACAGTTTGCCGCCCGACATTTCAAGCGTGCTGAAAAATTGGGATAAGAAGAATTATGTGGCTTATAAAGACCAGTTTGTACGCGGATTTCTTACTGAATTGTATAAGAAGGATTTCAAGGAGTGCTTTCCTTCGGCAAAAAAGGAAATGGAGGTTTATATCAAGTCGCTTGTCTGTTCGCAAATAGGTGGTAACCAGCAGAGAATAAGTCAAATGAGTACATCTTATTACGACTTGAAGTTCAAACATATACTTTTGCCGGTGTGGCTGAGCGCGTATCGTTATAAGGAAAAAGCATATATTTTTGCCATTAACGGTCGGACGGGACAGGTCACCGGTCAGCGTCCGTGGAGCGCCGTCAAGATAGCTTTGCTCGTTGTCTCGATATTGTTAATCCTTTTGCTTGTTTTCTATTTTGGGGAAGGTTAGGGAGTTGAGAGTTGGAAATTGAAAATTAACAATTGACAATGACAATTGAAAATGAGCAATTGGGAATGGATATTGTATAATGTACAATAACTATCATTGCAATTGGTATCCGTTATCGGTAGAAGGTATCCGTCGTTGGTAAAAGGTATCCGTCATTGCGAGGAACGAAGCAATCCGGCGCCCTGTCTATCACCGGATTGCTTCGTTCCTTATAATGACGTATCCTATTCCGTCATGTCGACCGGAGCGAAGACATCTCGTGTGTAGGATAACAAATGTCTCCACTACGCTGCGCTCCGGTCGACATGACACTCCTTTTGTCATTCTTCCTGTTTGCTAAACCTGTTTAGTAAGGTACTCGCAATGACGGCAGACTATCTTCGTTCGGCATAGTTCTACTAAATTGAGAATTGACAATTGTCAATTCTCAATTACAGAAGTTGTTACGGTTGTTTCCCGATGTAGGCGAGTATGCCGCCGTCTACATATAATATATGCCCGTTTACAAAATTGGAGGCGTCGGAGGCTAAGAAGACAGCCGGGCCTTTAAGGTCGTCGGTCGTACCCCAGCGTGCAGCCGGTGTCTTGGCAATAATGAACGAATCGAAAGGATGCCGCGAGCCGTCAGGCTGAATCTCCCGCAACGGCGCAGTCTGCGGAGTAGCGATATAACCTGGCCCGATGCCGTTACATTGAATATTAAATTCTCCGTATTCGGAAGCGATATTGCGTGTAAGCATCTTCAAGCCACCCTTTGCGGCAGCATAAGCCGACACAGTCTCGCGCCCAAGCTCGCTCATCATCGAACATATATTGATTACCTTTCCGTGACCCTTCTTTATCATTGATGGAATCACAGCCTTCGAAACGATGAACGGTCCATTGAGGTCTATATCTATGACCAACCGAAATTCAGCCGCCGACATTTCGCACATCGGTATGCGCTTGATGATTCCGGCATTGTTCACAAGTATATCTATCACGCCGACCTCGTTCTCGATTTCGGCAATCTTAGCGTTCACTTCGTCTTCCTTGGTGACGTCGAAGACGTATCCGTAGGCTTCGACACCTGCCGACCTGTAATTTTCCAACGCTATTTTCACCAGTTCGGGTTTTATGTCATTGAAAACTATTTTAGCTCCTGCTTCGGCAAAAGCCGTAGCAATGGAAAAACCAATGCCGTAAGACGCTCCCGTC
Source organism: Tannerella sp. (assembly GCA_031289515.1). Classification (GTDB taxonomy): domain Bacteria; phylum Bacteroidota; class Bacteroidia; order Bacteroidales; family Tannerellaceae; genus Tannerella. The sequence goes on along the minus strand of JAITPH010000119.1, from coordinate 12,123 downwards.
ACTAAGGCAATCTTTCCGGATAACGAAAATTGATTGTTCATAATACTTTATTTTGAATGATTTATAAAAAGTTTACTATTAACGGTTTTTCAATGGTTTCGGCAAGATGTCCCACATAATTCTGAAAATCTTCGAGCGTAGGAAATCCGAATTTATCCCATCCGTAGCCTACGTAATATGTGATAGGTTGTCCGGAATAATACGAAGTCACGCCCAATACGTGCGAATGAGTTTCCACGTTTTTGGTCTTGGGATGAATAATCGTGTATGAGTGAGATCTCACTTTTTCCAAACCCATGGGAAATAAGGCTGTTACGAAAACTTTTCCTGCTTTCGGGCTTTCAGGCTCTTCGTAAACGACGACAGCTGTGCCGTTTTCGGTGTATGCCACGATTGCCTCATCGTTTTCGGGGCGTTTGATGATGCCGGAAGCAACCGTCAATGTGTCGGTCGTTCCGTATTCCTGCGTCACTTTTGTTACTTGCGATCCCGCGTCAATAGAGAACGTGCGTCTTTCTCCGAAAGATTTGCCGTCGACGGTGATATCTTTGTAAATCAGCTTGAAAGTAGTACGAAGCGGGCCGTTTTCAAGAACTTCATGGCTGACGAAGTTTTCGTTCAAAATAAGCGAATCGTCAATAAAAGGAGCCATCATACCGCCGCCGAGCGTTCTGCCGACCTTGTAGTCGTCAAGCCCTTCGCCGTGGTCGTCGTGATACGACCCGATTCCGGCCAAGTCGTTTTTGTACCATTTGTCGATTACCAAATCATTAGTCTTTTTATACCACAAATCCAAGCCATTGCTTGGTCCGTCGATAGGAATAAGCGCGTGTCCGTAGATGCGGAAGGCGACGCGGTCGTTTTCCCATGCAAAATCGTCTTTACGCTCGGCTATGAAGCGACCGTATGTCTTTGCGGGATATTCCCTGCTTTCGCCTGTCTTGATGGTGTAATTGATAGATTCATTGGCTTTTATGTCGGTAAAGAATATCAGTTTGCCGTCGTAGGTAAGTTGCGACGGTATTACGTCTCCCTTTTGGGACATCACGACGTAGGCTTTACCGGCAGGAAGGCTCATCAGTTTTTCAACCGGCGTTTCGACTATTTCAGTGCGGTCGAAATCGCTTGGGTTTTCTACGGATATATCAATCCCGGGATTGCATGATGTGAACCATACAGATGCAGAAATAAAAATAAAAAACTTTTTCATATTGTTCATGCTTTAAAATGTTAGTTTCATTAGTAGTTATCTCAGTTTATCCGCCGTAAAAGTGTCCATGTCGTCATAGTCGAGATTTTCGCCGCACATTGCCCAGATGAATGTGTAGTTACTTGTTCCGGCGGCAGAGTGAATAGACCATGAAGGCGAGATGACGGCCTGTTCGTTTGCAAGGAAGAGGTGTCTTGTCTCCTGCGGTTGTCCCATGAAGTGACAGACAGCCTGCTGTTCAGGCACTTTGAAATAGAAATATGCTTCCATCCGTCGAGAGTGAGTGTGCGGAGGCATCGTGTTCCAGACGCTTCCTTCCTTTATCTCCGTCAATCCCATCTGCAATTGGCAGCATGGAACTATCTCGTTCAGAATCAGCTGATTTAAAGTGCGTTCGTTAGACAGTTTTTTAATGCCCAACTCGCGCGTGCGTCTCATGTCTTTTGTGATGGCAGCCGTCGAGAAAGCCTTGTGAGCGGGCGACGAGGCGAAATAAAATTTTGCCGGTTTTGCAGCGTCTCTGCTTTTGAAAACGACTTCTTTCGAGCCGCGCGCCACATAGAGAGCGTCTTTGTACGACATTTCAAAGTCTTGTCCGTCGACGGTCACGATGCCTTCGTTTTCTATACATATAACGCCGACTTCCCTGCGTTCGCAAAAATATTCGGAGCGCACCAAATCTACCGTTTCAAGTTTGAGACTCTCCGCTACAGGAAACGCTCCGCCTATGATAAGACGGTCGTTGTGAGTATAAACCATGATGACTTCATCGGTTTCAAAAAGTTTTTCTACCAAAAATTCTTTTCTCAGTTGCGTCGTGTCGTAATGCTTGACATCGTTTGGGTGTGTGCCCCAGCGTTCTTCGATTCTTGTGTTCATATAATTAATGTTAATAGTATCTAATTTCAGACGGTAAAGATACGAAAAAAAACAATACATGATAACAAAAATCGAAAAAAAATGATGATTTATTTCTTGTTTTACGTACATTTGTGCGCTGAAAGTATCTAAAAACGCATATATATGGAGAAAAAAGTTTTTGTAAGCGGCTGTTACGATATGCTTCATAGCGGACATGTCGCATTTTTCGAGGAAGCTGCGCAGTATGGCGAGCTGTATGTCGGCATAGGTTCGGATAAAACTATCCGCGAACTGAAAGCGCGCAAGACTATCAATACCGACGCCGAGCGATTATATATGGTAAGGGCTCTGAAAGTGGTGAAAGAGGCATGGATAAACAGTGGCAGCGGTCTTCTCGATTTCGAGGAAGACGTAAAACGGCTCAAACCGGATATCTTTTTCGTCAATAGCGACGGCCATTCGCCGACTAAGGAGCGGTTTTGCAAAGAATATGATATGGAATATGTTGTAAGCAAGCGTATTCCGCACAGCGGTCTGCCTGTCCGTTCTACAACGTCGTTGCGCAAGGAATGTCTTATTCCGTACCGGATAGATTTGGCCGGCGGTTGGCTTGATCAGCCTTTTGTCAACAAACTTTTTCCGGGCGCCGTACTGACTGTTTCGATAGAGCCTGAGTTCGAGTTTAACGACAGGAGCGGGATGGCAACAAGTTCGCGCAACAAGGCGATCGAACTTTGGCATACCGACATACCGGTCGGCGACAAAGAGATGCTTGCCCGGACGCTTTTTTGCTTTGAGAATCCGCCCGGAACGAAGTATGTGAGCGGCTCGCAGGATTCGCTCGGTATTGTATTGCCCGGACTAAACCGTTTGTTTTACAACAACAACTACTGGCCGGAAAGGATTGACAAGGTCAATGAGGATGACATTCTGCAATGGGTCGAGCGGCGCATCTGGCTATTGCCGCTTTATCCGCGAAAAGACAATTACGACGTGCTTGCAGATACTCATATCGACAGTGACGGCGCGCAGGCTCTGAGCATTGCAGCCGACAATTGCTGGCGCGCCGTAATGAACAAAGACATTCAGGGATGGGGAAAAGCTCTAACGGCAAGTTTTGAAGCGCAGTTGAGGATGTTTCCCAATATGGCGCCCAAAGATGTAACGGATACGCTTGAGCCTTATAAATCGCAGGTTTTGGGATGGAAACTTTCTGGCGCGGGCGGTGGCGGTTATTTCGTGTTTGTCAGTGAAAAGCCGGTCAGAAACGCCATCCAGATAAGAATAAGAAGAGAAAATACAGATTAATATAATGTACGTATGAAAGGAATAGTTTTAGCCGGCGGCGCCGGTACACGTTTATACCCTATTACAAAAGGGGTTTCAAAACAGATGCTCCCTGTTTATGACAAGCCGATGATATATTATCCGATATCAGTCCTGATGCTTGCGGGAATACGGGAAATTCTGATTATATCAACACCGCAGGACTTGGACGGATTCCGCCGGCTTCTCGGTAACGGAGATGATTTCGGCGTTCGCTTCGAGTATGCCGAGCAGCCTTCGCCCGATGGCTTGGCGCAGGCTTTTATCATAGGCGCCGATTTTGTCGGCAACGAAGACGTATGCCTTATTCTGGGGGATAATATCTTTTACGGACAAGGCTTTTCGGCAATATTGAACGATGCCGTTTCAATCGTCGGCGAAGGTAGCGCGACCGTTTTCGGATATTTCGTAAACGACCCCGAACGTTACGGCGTAGTCGCCTTCGACAAAGCCGGTAACGCCGTCAGCATCGAGGAAAAACCGCAGAAACCGTTGTCGAACTATGCTGTTGTCGGGCTTTATTTCTATCCAAACAGAGTTCTTGAAGTGGCGCGTCATATCAAACCGTCGGCTCGCGGCGAACTTGAAATTTCGACTCTCAATCAATGCTTTCTTGATGATAAAGCGCTGAAGGTTAAGTTGTTGGGGCGCGGTTTTGCATGGTTGGATACCGGTACTCACAAGTCGCTTTCGGAGGCTTCGACGTTTGTCGAGGTGATAGAAAACCGTCAAGGCTTGAAAGTGGCTTGCCTCGAAGAGATAGCGTACCGCAAAGGCTGGATTGACGCCGAAAAGCTCAAAGCGCTCGCCAAGCCGATGCTGTCGAATCCTTACGGACAATACCTCGCAAAACTCGTCGAGGAGTGATTTTTTGCAATAAAATCTATGAGGAGGGAGAAAAAAGTTTTTATTCTCACCTTTATAAGTCATTGATTTACAAATGATTAATATTTTTTAATGAAAGATAAAAGGAAAAAGACAAAAAAAAGCGCTAAAAAATTTGTTTCAAATAAATAATAGGACTACCTTTGCATTTGGAAAAGACTAATTATAGTTTTTTTAGATGTTAGAAACAATGTTAAATTAAAAATGTATAGTTATGAAAATGAAAGTTTTACTGTTATCTTTTTTGTGCGGTGTAGTAATGTCTATCTCTGCGCAGGAGTACCAGCCTCAGGTTGGTTTTAGTACGGAAAATGGTTCAAAAGTGAATTTCAAGAAGAACAAGGCAGGCGACAATTGGTTTGTTTCTCTCGGAGGTGGTGCAAGTATGTTATTCGGAGACCAAAACGGCGATGCTGCGTTTGGCGACCGTACTAATTGGGCTGCAGGACTCTCTGTCGGGAAATGGTATAATCCATATTTCGCTTTCCGTTTTCAATTGAACGGCGGCGCATTGAACAGTTTTGTAAATGTGATCGGAGCAGGAGGCTCTACGTTGCTGTCGAATCAGGATTTTATGTATGGCAACGGACATTTGGACTTTATGTGGGATGTTACCAACTATTGGGCGCCCTACAACGAGAACAAGATTGTCCGTGTGATACCTTTTGCAGGTATCGGTTATGCTATCCGTCCGGGTAAGACGGTTGACGGTTTTGAATACAAACGAACCGAATCGCCCTCTATCAATCTGGGTATTCAGATTCCTATCCGTTTGAGCGAACGTATTGATTTGTTCCTCGAAGGCGAGTACAGCATGTTCAACGAGGCATTCAACCGTATTGACATGGGACAAGAGGAAGATCGTGTATTTCAGGGTTTGTTAGGTCTTAGCTACAAGATAGGCAGAACAAATTTCGAGGTACTTGAGCCGATGGATTATGATTTGTTGAACGATCTTAACTCCCAGATTAACGCATTGCGCGCACAAAATGACGAGTTGAGCAAACGTCCGAAATCTTGTCCGGATTGTCCGAAAGCCGAGCCGGTAGTTAAGACGGTAGAAAGTTTGAAGAATGTTGTATTCTTCCGTCTTAACAGTTCTGTGATCGACAAGAATCAGGAAGGTAACATCTTCAATACCTCCGAATATGCCAAGAAACATAGCTTGCCTATCAAGGTTGTCGGATATGCCGACAAACAGACCGGTACGGCAGATTATAATCAGGGTCTTTCGGAAAGACGCGCAAGAGCGGTTGCCAAGAGACTTACGGAGAAATACGGTATTCCGACCGAAAAGATTTCCATCGAATGGAAGGGCGATACGCAACAGCCTTATGAAATCAATAACTGGAACCGTCTTGTTATCATGGATACAAACGCAGGTAACAAGTGATTTTACTTTTTCGTTTTGATAAGAGGGTCGGTGGTTTCCAACCATCGACCTTTTTTTCATTCGACTGTTTTAATTTGACGGCTTAGATTATTGCAAATTCAAAAATTTCATATATTTTTGTACATTCATTTATAAATATATGTATTATGACGGAAAAAGAAGAAATGATGCTTGAAAAAAATGACGACACTATGATTAGCGATTACTTTGATAATCAGTCGTTTTTCCTTAAAGGCTCCGAGAATTTGGGGTGGGGAACGAAGAATCGCCTCAGTCGGATATTCAATCCCAAGTCAGGACGTACCGTTATGCTCGCTTTTGACCATGGAGCTATAATGGAATCGACCTCCGGACTGGAGAAATTAGATGCAGCTATTATGCCTGTGATTCATTCTGCGGATTCGTTGATGTGTTCGCGCGGAGCTGTTCGCACCGTCGTTCCGCCTACTATCCGCAAGCCTGTCTGTTTACGCTTTTCTGCCGGATCGACCGAATTGTCGGAACTCAACAACGACTGCGTAATCGGTATCGAAGACGCTCTGCGACTGAACGCTTCGGCGCTCGGAGTGACGGAGGCTATCGGCGATAAGTATGAGGCAAAAATGATTGAAAATCTCGTCAAAGCGGCCGAAAGCGGGTATAGATACGATATTCCGGTCATGGCAGTGACGTCGATAAGCAAGCAAGACCGCGATGCAGCCTACTATGCAATGGCAGCGCGCGTTTGTGCGGAAAACGGCGCTAACATCGTCAAGACTTACTACACCGAGAAACACTTTTCAAAGGTTGTGATCAACTGTCCGGTGCCGGTTATAGTTGCCGGAGGCAAGAAGATGCCGGAGCAAAAATCGCTCGAACTGTGCTATCGCGCAATCAACGAAGGCGCAGACGGTGTCGACGTCGGGCGCAACGTGTTTCAGTCGTCGTCGCCTGTCGCCATGATTAAAGCTATCTCGGCAATAGTTCACGATAACCTCTTTCCCGATGACGCCTATCAACTGTTTGTCGAGCTGTCGAATAATCATCAGTAAGGCGTAAATATGAGGGATTTATCAAGCAGACCTAAATGCGATACCGGTTTTTTCGAGAGATACGCGCGCGTGTCGCCGAAAATTTATGGGGAATCAATAACAAAAAACTGATAAAAGTATGAAATATAAAATGATAGTGCTTGATGTGGACGGCACGCTACTTAATAACGACAGAATTATCACAGCCCGAATGAGGGCGACGCTGATAAAAGTCCAGCAGATGGGAATAAAACTTGTTCTTGCCTCGGGGCGACCGACTTTCGGCGCGCTTCCGCTGGCAAAAGAGCTTGATATGGACAAGAACGGAGGCTATATCCTGTCGTACAACGGCGGACAGATAATCAATGTCGAAACGGGCGAACTGTTGTTCGAGAAACGTCTGAATCCGCAGATGATTCCTTATCTTGAACGAAAGACGAAAAAGGATGATTTTGCAATCTTTACTTACAAGGACGACGTCATTTATACGAGTGATATAACCAACAAACATATCATTCAGGAAGCCGAATTGAATTGTATGCGCCTCAAGGAAGTAGACGATTTTTCCGAAGCAATAACCTTCTCGCCATGTAAGTGCATGATAGTAAGCGACGACGAACAGGCTCTGATAGAGCTTGAGAATCATTGGAAAAAGCGTCTGGCGGGCGAACTTGACGTGTATCGCTCGGAGAAGTATTTTCTTGAGGTAGTGCCTCCGTTCATCGACAAGGCTAATACATTGAGCGTTCTGCTCGAAAAACTCGACATTGCTTCCGAAAATGTTGTAGCGATAGGCGACGGAGTGTGTGATGTGTCGATGATACAGTTGGCGGGCTACGGAATTGCGATGGGAAATGCGCAGGAATCGGTCAAGGCTTGCGCCGATTATGTGACGGCGACAAACGAAGAAGACGGCGTGGCTGTGGCGATAGAATCTGTTGTCATTTCCGATATTCGTCCTACCGAGATTCCGTTAGACCAGCTTAACGAGGCGGCAAAGCATGCTTTGATGGGTAATCTGGGCATTCAATATACTTATGCGTCGGAAGACAGGGTCGAGGCGACGATGCCTGTCGACGAGCGCACGCGGCAACCTTTCGGTATTTTGCATGGCGGCGCTACGCTGGCTTTGGCTGAGACGGTTGCGGGGCTTGGCTCGCTGGCGCTTTGCAAGCCTGACGAGATAATGGTCGGGATGCAGGTTAGCGGAAATCATCTGTCGTCGGCGCACGAGGGCGATACCGTCCGCGCGGTAGGGACTATAATCCATAAAGGACGCTCGTCGCATGTCTGGAATGTAGACGTCTTTACTTCGACGGATAAACTGGTGTCTTCCGTTCGGATTGTTAACAGTATTCTTAAAAAACGGTGAATCGACGGCCACATTTCCGAACTTGCGACCTCCGTAAAATTATAGTAAAACAGACTGTTAGCCGGGGAAGGGAAATCGAACAGGCATGAAACGAATATAACCGATTAGTCGCACGCGCCGAAATCGCATAACTCTTTTCCGATTTGCTTAACGGCACTGATTATCTCTTTTTCCCGGTCAACGGACGGCTTTTTAGTTCCGCAGATATAAGCGCCCATCAGACTTGGTTTCATTCCCATGCGACGTGCTATTGCCGATACGTTTAGCTCCGGATGCGTAAGAAAAAAGCGCGATATGCCGGTCGGCTCGGGATTATCATACAAGAAACTTTCAAAGGAAACATCCTCGTCAACATCCGGCCAATGAATACCCGAATAGGACATCCGGTAGTTTGCACGCTGTTCGTCGGTAGCGCACTGTAACCGGCGATACCATAGCAGCGACTGCCGGAACTCTCTACCGTCGATGGTTTGGATGTATATGTTACTGTCGTCAAACCATATTTTAGCGACCTCTTTATCTGTTATTGTTTCCATCGTCAAATCTTTTTTTCCATTCCGATATGAAATTTTCCTTATTTTCTTCGATAATGCTTTCCGCTAACCGAATATCTTTTGTTTTTAATCCGTGATTGTATACCATTATCACGTCTGTTTCTATTTCAAACTTTGCCTCGCCGTCTCCATTTTCTACGTGGATATGAATAGGCTCATGGTCTTTAATATAGAAGAAAAATCTCAAACCGAATAAACTTAATACTGTTGGCATATCTTTTATTTAATATTATGCTGCAAAGATAGGTTATGTTTTTGTACCCTGCAAATATCTCGCAAACTATTTTTCGGGTACAGCATACTTTTTGCAATTAATTGAAAAACAACTAAAACATTCGCAAAAAAAAAGCTGTCCAAAATCTACTTTTTGGACAGCCCGCTTTCGAACCTGTGACCCCGGAGGGGCTCGAACCCTCGACCCAATGATTAAGAGTCATTTGCTCTACCAACTGAGCTACGGAGTCTTTTGCGGGTGCAAAATTAGTCTTTAATTTTCTTTTTCCAAACGATTTTCTGTTTTTTTTGAAAAAAATATCTGTTATGCCGAATGAAATACTTAGAATAACCCCGATTCCATGACGTTTGCGGGCGATCGCCTGTTGCGCAATTCTTCTGCCATAAACTCCATGTACGGATATGCGTGCCTGAAAAACATTTTCAGTCCGCGGCAGAGATAGTTCAATCCATACGAGCCGCCTGCATCTATGCGGTTTTTGGGACAGTCGCCGTTGCACAGGTTTAGAAACTCGCAATCGAGACATTGCGTCGGCAGGCGGTTGCGTTTATCCGTTCCGAAGCGTTTCTGTTCGTCAGAAAGCGTGATGGAGACAAGCGAATCGCGCAGGATGTTTCCGCGAAAATATTCGGGATAGACAAAATGGTCGCAGGCGTAGACGTCGCCGTTATGTTCCATTGCAAGCGCATGACCGCAGGTCTCGGAATAGACGCATACGCCCGGCTTTTCGCCGACCGTGCCTGCAAGCGTTGCATCGAACAGCTGCACGTAATATTGTCCGACGTCGCGGCGTACCCATTCGTCGAACATGCGGATGTAGAAGTTGCCGTAGCCGGCGGGCGATACGGACCATGAAGCGATTTCGCCGTCGGCAGGATTGTCGCCGGCTGTGAGCAGTTCGAGACCGTCCGGACGTGAGCCGAGCCGTTCGACGATGGGCGAAAACTGCATGTAACGGCTTCCGATGCTCTTGAAAAACCGGTATGTCTCGACCGGATAATCGACACTGAAATCGTTTATCACGGAGAGGGTATTAAATTCGACTTCATGTTTCTGCAACAGCTCGACGCCGTGCATTACGCGACGGAACGTGCCCCGTCCGCCGCAGTCCCTGCGGTAACGGTCATGAATACGTTCGGGTCCGTCGATGGAAATGCCGACCAGAAAGTTGTTGTCCTTGAAAAAGCGACACCAGTCGTCGTTCAGCAGCAGTCCGTTGGTCTGGATGCAGTTCGATATTTCGCGTCCGCGACCGTATTGCCGCTGCAGGCGGACGGCTTTGCGGTAGAAGTCGATGCCGCGAAGCAGCGCCTCGCCTCCGTGCCAGACGAACTGGACGAACGGCGACGTCTGGCAGTCGATGTATTCGCGGGTGAACCGTTCGAGAAGCTCGTCGGACATTTTGAAGCCCTTGCGTCCGCCGTACAGCTCGCTCTTTTCGAGATAGTAACAGTAATCGCAGTCCATGTTGCAGAGCGGGCCGACGGGTTTTGCCATCACATAGACCGGAAACGATAGCGGGCTGTAGTAGAGTGTTTCTCCCATGGCGCGGCGGCTGGATTAATAGAGGTTGTAGGTCGTGCCGGTTACCTTAAATTCCGTCCGGCGGTTGTACTGGTCGGCGATTTTCTGCTGTTCGGGTTCGAGCGGGCCGATACGGTCTTCGGTCAGGACGTCGCCTTCGGCGAGAAATGCGTTGTCGGCGGCCATTCTTGCGGTAACGGTCTTGGGTGCGGTTTTTCCGTAGCCTTTTGCCGAGAGGCGTTCGGCAGGTATGCCTGCGCCGATGAGGTAGTCGACGACGGACTGCGCCCGCCGCTGGGACAGCGATTCGTTGTACTCTGCCGGGCCGATGCGGTCGGTATGCGCTCCCATTTCTATCGTGATGTTGGGATTGTCGGCCAGTACCTTTATTATTTCGTCGAGCGCTTCTTTGGATTCGGGCTTGAGGGTTGCCTTGTCGAACTCGTAGAAGATGTTTTCGACGACGGTGGGACGGTTCAGCGGCGAGAGATAGAAATCGACGTAATATGTCTCGTTCCGTTCGTCGGGGTCGGTTTTGAGTTCGATGTTCTGGTTCAGGTAACCCGGCGCGCTTGCCATCATCACGTAGCTGACGTCTCTTTCGAGTTCGACGCGGTAGCTGCCGTCGGTCTTGGGGATCGCCTTTTCGTTCAGTCCGTCGCGGCCGACAATCCTGACGGTGGATGCTTCGAGGGCGTTTTCGTCGGCGTCGGAGACGTATCCTTCGATGGAAACGGTGACCGTCGGGCGGATGAAGGAGTAGATGTGGTCGTATCCGCGCGCGTCGTTGCGATTGGAGGAGAAGTAGCCGCGTTCGTGCCGTCCCTCGAAGGTGATGCCGAAATCGTCGGCGAACGAGTTGAGTGGATAGCCCATGTTTTCGACGTGCCATTCTCCCAGACTGTCCATCGAAGCCTTGAATATGTCGAGGCCGCCCATTCCGGGATGTCCGTCGGAGGAGAAATAGACGGTGGATGAATCGCGGACGAAGGGGAACATCTCGTCGCCGTCGGTGTTTATGGCGTTGCCGAGGTTTTCGATGCCGCCGAAATCGGATGCGCCAACCAGCCGTGCCCGAAAAATGTCTTTTCCGCCAAAGCCCTTGGTGTCGGAGACGAAGTAGATGTATTTGCCGTCGGGCGAAACGGAAGGGTGTCCGACGCTTGTGACGGAATCTTTCACGATGCCGGTCTTTTCGCCTGCGCCCCATGCGGCTCCGCTTCTGTTTGAGACGCGAATCGAGGCGGGGCGCGAATTTACCGGATCGCTTTCGCAATAGGTGTAGTACATTGTGTTGCCGTCGGCCGATATGGAGGGCGTGCCTTCGTCGAAATCGGTGTTTAGGGGTCCTTCAATCTCGACGGGCTTTTTCCAGACGCCCTTTTCGTCTTTTTCGACCGTGAAGAGGTTGTTCGTCGGCAGTCCGGTGATGGCGCTGACGGAGTCTTTGCTTACTTTTTTTACCCTCGACGAGGCGAAATAGAGCGTTTCGTAATCCTTGCCCGCGAGCATGGGGCTGAACTCGCTCTGGCGCGAATTGAAAATGTCCATTTTACGTACCTGATAGGGGACTGGATTGTCTTTGGCGGCGGCTGCAAGCTCGCAGCCACGGACGCCGTTCGAGGCGATGACGCTTCCGGGGTTGGAGGCAAGAAATTCGCCGTAATACTTTATTGCATCCGCGTATTTGCCTGCCTTGTGGTATGATTGCGCGAGTCGCAGGCTTAGCAGACTGTCCGGATAGTTGTAGCGC
>JAITPH010000084.1 GCA_031289515.1 Tannerella sp. | reverse complement strand
GTTATCGCCGCTTGAGCCGTGTCTTGCCGACGGCTCGTAATAGTCGGTGTCGGGATAATACCGGTACAGGTAAAAGAATTTCGAGAAATTTGAATTTTCCTGATAATTGTAATTATAGCTGTACATAGCCCTTGCGGTCAAGCCTTCTATGAACGGAATCTTGTACGACAAAGCCAAAGAGCTGTTGAACACGCGCGCTACATTGTTGCGATAACCGGCGATATTGGGATCGGTAAGCGCAAGCGGATTGTCGTCCTGTACTTCGTAGCTGTTCAGATATTCCGGATTGCCGTTTGCATAAATCGGAACATAAGGACGCTGCAACCATGCGGATTTATACACGGTCCAGATATCCATGGCAGGCTCGTTCATTTCGTCCATGTATCCGCCGAAAGATATTTCGGCTTTCAGTCGATTGGTCAGTTTCACGTCAATATTTGAACGGAAATTCCAACGGTTGTAGTTCATGGCGTCCGTTTTGAGCGCACCCGACTGGTTTAGATAACCGAGGTTGAAGAAGTAATTGACCTTGTCCGTCGAGCCGTCTATCGAAACATTGTGCTGGTATTGCGGCGTAACATCATGAAAGAGCGCGCTCATCCAGTCGGTAGTCTGCTGGGTTCCGTTCAGGAACGGCGCTCTGTCGGCGTCGTTATAGTCCGGCAACTGCCTGTTCATATAGTTCGAGCCGAAATCGCGCCATTTCTTCTCGTTCCGGAGCGTCATGTAGTCCAAAGCATCGACATTGTCCGGAAGATAGAGGAACTGTTGCCAACCGTAGTTTGTAGAATACGTGACATCGAACTTTCCTTCCTGGTCGCCTCTCTTTGTCGTAACAAGGAGAACGCCGTTAGCAGAGCGAAGTCCGTAAATAGCCGCCGAAGCGTCTTTCAGTACGGAAATGCTTTCAATTTCATTAGCGTCCATGCGCGAAAAATAGCCAATATCGCGCGTGATACCGTCGACAACAACGAGCGGGGTACCCATACCGCGAATATCAATTTTTGTTGCAAATTCGCCCGGACGGCTACTTAACTGTGATATACGCACGCCCGGCAATTTTCCGGTAAGCATATTCACCACGTTTTCGTTCTTCGTTACCGAAATGTCCTTGTTACTGACGGAAGAAACGGCTCCGACCAGCGTCGCCTTCTTCTGCGTACCGTAACCTACGACGACGACCTCGTCGAGGGTCGTGTAGTCTTCAAGAAGAGTTACTTCGATTAATGTAGAACGTGCTGGAACGGGTACCTCCTGTTTGACATACCCCAAGTAAGAGATCTGCAACGTAGCGCCTGCCTTTACCGTAATGGTAAATTCTCCGCTAATGTCCGTTGCCACGCCGTTTGTAGTACCTTTTTCTACTACGCTCGCGCCGATAATCGGCTCGCCTGTGTTATCCTTTACGCTGCCTTTGACCGGCGACTGTGCAGTTGCAAGCCCGATGCAGGTAGAGAATAATGTAATTAAGAATAAAAATTTTCTCATAACATTTTTCTTTTGGATTAAATAATTTTTTTTGTTTTGTTGTGCATAATTTTCAATTTTGACAAAATTCGTGCTTTTCAAAATCGAGTGCAAAGGTAGGAAACGGCATCTTAAAGAAATCCCTGTTTTTGACTTAATAAATGACTTAATTTTGACTTAATTTAAAAAAAAATCATGGTTTGGACTTAAAATACGGCATGTTTTTGGCTTAATTTTTCAAAATCGCCAAAAACGGCTCAAAAACCGGAGAAATTTTCGGTCAAAAAACGGAGAAATTTCTCGAAAAAAAATGCCTCTTTTGAAAAAATACTGCTTTTTTTGGGAAGTTGTTGCATTATTTCATTTTTTTGTCGTACATTTGCACGGTATTTTAGAACTCTTTAAGTAAAAAAATAAACTTTTAGAACACGTAAATATCTGATGAACAAACGATTTATCTCATACTGGAGACTGGTTTTGCTGCTTCTCGCGACAACCGCACAGGCCGAAGACGTCAATTACGGCTTGTTCGTGAAGTCTTTTCCCTTTAGCGATCACGAAAAGACCTCTTTGGCGCTTGAGAACGGAAACCCGCTGAAACTTGAAAGGGAAACGACTATGTCGTTCGACATGTTCCTGCGCAAGGATAACGCTTTTGGCGTCGTCTTTCGCATTATCACCGATACGAAACGGAGTATCGACATGATGTTTACCGTCGCTAACGACGGCTATACACGCTATCCGATGCTCGTTGTCGACGGCGTCGCCTACAACCTCGACCGCAAGAACATCGTCTACGAAAAGTGGACTGAGGCGAGTATCGCCCTCTCCGCGCGTACAAATACTATTACGCTTAAATACGACGGCGACGTGCAATCGGTCGAATTTGACTTTTCCGGCATCAAAAACGTGCGTATCTCGTTCGGACTAAGCCCTTTCGAGGGCTACGGCAAGTACGATATTGCCTCGGTCAATGTCCGAAACATCAAAATATCCGGCGAAGATCGCATTTTGCGCTACTGGAAACTTGACAGCCACGTCGAAAACACGACGTTCGATTCTGTCCGGAAAGCGCCCGCCTTGACGACTAATCCGCTATGGATAAGGGATTTATATACTTCGTGGGAGAATATATACAGCGGTCCGGTCAAGGAAAACTCCCTGTTTGCTTTCGATAGCATAACAGGCAATATTTACATCCTCTCGCCTGATTCAAAGGAGATTACGCTCTTCAATACGTCCGACAAAACCGCTACGCCGATACACCCGAAAAGGGGCGTGATGGCTGCCAATGCGCCGAATCAGATACTGTTCGACGGCATACGGAACTGCCTGCTCACCTATAATCTCGACGAAAAAACGGTCTCCCGCTTCAATCTCGACACCGAAACGTGGGACAACGACGTCGCACCGGTGAAGGAACACAGCTACTGGAACAACTCCGCTTCGTACTATCACCGCGATTCTTCGATAGTTTCGTTCGGCGGATACGGATTCTTCAAGTACAACAACGAACTGGTACGTTTCGATTTACGTAACAACTCGATAACGAAGTCTAACGTCGCTGAAATAGATCCGCGACTGTCGGCTGCTACCGCCATCGTCGGCGATTCGCTGTATATCTTCGGCGGACGCGGCAATGCCTCCGGTCATCAGGAACTGCCTTTGCAATACTACTACGATTTGTACGCGGTAAACTTGCCGACCGGAAAAATCGACAGGCTGTGGGATAACGGCTACATGGAAAACTTCAGTTACATACCGGGCGAAAACATGATCTTCGACGAGAAAGAGAACTGCTTCTATGTGCTTACGACCGGTCACGGCGGCACTCTGCTCAAATTGAAGAAAGACAGTCCGGTACCGACATTTGCTTCCTATCCTATCTACGAGGACTTGACGGCGCATTTCATTTATATGAATCTCTATTTCTCGCCTGTTCAAAAGAAACTATACGCGCTGATAAACATGATTATGACGGATAAATCGGCGCAACTGCTTATATATTCGCTTGACTATCCGCCTGCTGATGTGACGCTTGACTTCAATGCGGACGCTAAGGGATCATCTAATATCAGCGATTTTATTATTTGGATTGCTTTGGCTGTTGTATTGCTGCTGCTGCTTTCTGGGGGCGCTTATTACTACTTTTTTAAGGTCCGGGCTTTGACTGTTGCGGCTTCGGCTGATGCGGATTCGCTTTCGGCTTCGGATGCTTCGGATTCGACTTCGGATGATTCGGCTTTGGCTTCGGATGCTTCTGCTTCGACTTTGGATGCTTCGCTTTCGACTTCGCCGCTACCCGGTTCGTCGCCTCAAGCGGACTTGATGTCTCAATCGGACTCGATGCCTAAATCGGACTTGACACCCCTACCCGACTTGCCGATTCTGCCCGATATTATCGTCTTGAATCCGAACGCGGTCTCCGAACGTGGAATCAAGAACGAATTTTTGAAAAGCTCCATTTGCTTCCTCGGCGGCTTCAACGTCACCGACAAGGACGAAAATAATGTTACAGGTCTGTTTTCGCGGACACTCAAGTTTATCCTCGTATTGATGCTCCTTCTTACCGAGAAAGAGGAGAAAGGGCTGTCGGGCAAGAGAATAAACCGGTATCTGTGGTCGGGTAGAAACGATTCGACCGCCCAGAATAGCCGGAATGTCTATATGAACAAGTTGCGCGAGTTGCTCAGAGTTGTCGGCGACGGCGAGATAATATACAAAAGCTCGCTCTGGAAAATTCAATTGAACAGCATCAAATGCGACTATATCGAAGTAATGCGGCTTTTGATGAAAACGCAGGATAACGAAGCCTCCATAAGCGAAATTAACAGGCTGCTGAAACTGCTAAGCGGCGGCGTGCTGCTGCCTAATACCGAAGCAGACTGGTTAGACGGATTCAAGAGCGATTTCTCAAACCTCACCATCGACGTGCTGACAAAACTCTCCAAAGTAATGTTCAGCAACAGCGCCCACAACGATATAAAGCTGAAGATCGCCGACATCCTTTTCCTGCACGACGTAGTCAACGAGGAAGCGTTATACCTGAAATGTTCGATATTCTTCAATACCGGCAAGAAAGGCTTATCCAAAACCGTCTACGACAACTTCTGCAAGGAATACGTAAGCCTACTCGGCACAAAATACAAATACTCTCTGGACGACGTAATCTCCGGCAATAACAGGGAAGAAAACTGAGAACCACCCCATTAGCCCCCCAGTCCGTCGCAAGCAGATCAGCCTCCCAGTCCGCTGCATCCGTTACGTCCGTTACGCCAAAGCAGGTCTGCGCTTGCCGTCATTGCGAGGGACGAAGCAATCCGGAAATATACAGGACACTATACCGTCTGCGCTTGCCATCATTGCGAGGGAACGAAGCAATCCAGAAGATATACAAGGCGCCGGATTGCTTCGTTCCTCGCAATGACGGCAGACTATCCTTCTTTGGCTTAGCGTGTCCGTCATGTCGACCGGAGCGAAGCGTAGTGGAGACATCTCGTGTGTAGGTAAACAGATGTCTCCACTCCGCTTCGGTCGACATGACACCCTTTCGTCATTCTTCCTTTTTGCTAAACTCGTTTAGTAATTTCCTCGCAATGACGGCAGACTGTCCTTTATTGGCTTAGCATTTGCGCGTTTTCATAATTATAAGAAAATCACTAAAGGATGAAAAATAAACAAGTTATAACAGTCGGCAAACAATCCCGTAGGGATTATCGCTCGGTAGAAATGATAAGCGCTACGCCAATTTGGCATTCCGTTAGGAATACCTCCAACATAGGTGGGGTTGCAAACCTACGGCTTGCAAAATACCGGCAACGATACAATATTCTACCGAGCGATGCAAGCCTAACGGCTTGCACTTCCAAGAAAAACAATCTTTTACAGGTTATTTATTTTTTGTTACTAAACAAGTTTAGCAACAACGATAAATGACTGTATTCAGAGGGACGTTACCTGTTGATAATTTTTTTGATTTGGTCGAGTGACAGGGCGGTCGCCCGGTGTATTTGCTCGACGGTCATGTCCATGGCATGGAGGTTTAGTACTATTTCGGTATTTCTTTCGTCCCTGCCTTCGTTTCGGCCTTTTTCCAAACCTTTTTCCAGACCTCTTGCTTCACCTCTTGCTTCACCTATCGCTTCACCTCTTGCTTCACCTCTTGCTTCGCCTATTTCCAGACCTCTTGCTTCACCTCTTGCTTCGCTCGCACGGATGATTGTATTTTTGACGCGGACTGCATCCAAAAATCCTTCGTAAACGGCTAATTCCTCTTCGGTAAATGCGCTTTCCATACATATTTCCAGCGCTTTGCCTATCTCCTTGCTCGATTCCAGTTCGGCGGGGACTTCGTTACTTTCGCCGGTCTCACGCAGAAACTGAATCCATAATGCCGCCATCTTCCTGTCGGCTAATGTCTCAGGTACGAATTTCGGGAGTTCGACAAATATAAATTCCATGTCGTCGATGGTCTCTTCGGGATTCTTTACGTTGACAATCTGATAACGGTGGTAGAACTCGGCTGTTTTTTTGTCATATACGTCATTGACGATGGCAAGTCCGTATACCGGCTTGAGCATGGTATAATCTGTTGCCTTTTTAATCTGACGGACATAACTCTTGGATGTGTTGAACAGCATGCGACTGAGAAATTCCTGTTCCCATATAATCTGCATCTCGATGATAAACCGGCGTCCCCGATTGTCCATGCAGCGTACATCGACAATCGAATTTTTCAAGGTTGGATTGTCGGGTACCTGTTCGGATGGAAGATACTCAAGATGTTCGATGTACTGATCGCGACCGAAGGGCATCATCGCATTGAGAAAACTCATTGCCAAATCGGGGTGTTCGCCGAATACTCTTTTGAACACAAGGTCGGATCTCGGATCTAAATAACGTACCATAATCGTTTGCTGTTTTATATTCAATCACAAAGATACGAAATAATTTTAATCGACGAAGTTTTTGTCAACAAATTTTTATCGGTGAAACGAAATTCGCTCGCAAGGCAGAAAAATCCATTCAATCCGCATCCCTTCTTTCCTGTTCCCGGCATCCTGTTTTTTGATGCAAAGACATGTTTTTTTGATTATCAAACACAGGGTTTTACCGGTGAACCAAAATCACTAAACAAGTTTAGCTAACAGGAAAAATGACGAAAGAAACTGCTGCGCTTGCCGTCATTGCGAGGAACGAAGCAATCCAGTGATATACAAGGCGCTGGAATATTATAACGAAGTCAGGAGAGAAGAAAACCGAGATTAGCCTCCCAGTCCGTTACGCCAAAGCAGGTAGCCCACCCAATCCGTCGCAAGCAGATTAGCCCCCCAGTCCGTTACGCCAAAGCAGGTAACTGTAACAGCGAAATACGAACTTTTGGAATAGCGGAGCGGTCGGCGTATACAGTCTGCTCCAATTTTCCAGAATGTATTTCCTGTTCACGCAGCCTTCGGGGTCTTCCGTCTTTTGAATGTAGTCGTACATCGCCGCGCCCATCTCGTCGAGCCACCGCAACTCCGGAATATAAAAGCCCATCTTCTGCTTTCGCCGGCATATTTCGTCCGGAACTGTGCCTTCCATCGCCTTGCGAAGCAGGTATTTGTTCCATCCGTCATGTATCTTGAACGACGAGGGAACAGAAAATACAAACTCAGCGAGATCAACGCTGTCCGACAAGGGCATCACACATTCTATACCGTGCGAAGCCGCCGAATGTTCGCCCCAGCGCAATATATTTCCCAGATAGATAGTATAACTTTCATAAAGAGCGTCGTTGAGCGCGTCTTTCCGCACCTGCGGCAACGGCGACGGCTGACTGAAATACGCTTCCCTCTCCTGCGGCGTCAATGCCTCGTATTCTTCTTTCCGCTTGCTCTTTGCCAGTCTTTCGGGATTGTAATACCGGTCTTTTGCCCACAATTTCAGTCGGCGCACGAACATATCCCTTGCCGTCATTCCCGAATTGCCGACACTCGTCAATTCATGCAGCCAGTTGAACCACTCTCCGCTTCTGCGCAGCGATTTCAGCAACAACGGAAAATATCCGGGATAGCCGCCGAGCATCTCGTCGCCACCCTGTCCGTCGATGAAAACCGCCTGTCCCTGCTTGCTTATCTCTTCCATGATGCGGTATTGCGCCAGCGAACTCGCGTTATACAGGG
>JAITPH010000048.1 GCA_031289515.1 Tannerella sp. | reverse complement strand
GCCATTCAATCGCCTAAATTCTATTATTTTGACGTCGGAATAGCCAATTATTTATTGAAACGAAAAAATATTGAACAGGGTACGGATAACTTCGGACATGCTTTCGAACATTTACTGATGCAGGAAATAATTGCTTATCTTGGTTATAGCTTTTCGGACGAAAAACTTACTTATTGGCGAACGTCAAGCGGTTACGAAGTGGATTGTATCATTGGACAAGGGAAAATTGCAATTGAATTTAAGTCGTGCGACGAAGTGAAGTCCCGGCAAACCAAGGGATTGAAAGCATTCAGGGAAGAATATCCTCAGACCAGAGCAATTATAGTGTCAATGGATAAATATCGTCGCGAACTGAATGGAATTGAAATTATTCCGGCTATTGAATTTCTTGCCGATTTGTGGCAGAACAAGGTTATTGTTTAAGTCAGATTGCAGTTATTTATAAGGGGTTATATAGTGAGATTGTCTAACAAATCCAAACCACATTTTTTATCCACGAATCGGCACAAATTTGTCTGGGATGACATTTTATGGAGATATTAAAATATATTTCGTACTTTTGTGAAGTTTTTCAAGGCAGGTTAAATTATTAATATTTTCGTGCTTTTGTATAACGAAATTTATTTTGAAGATATGTTCGATACAGAAAAAATAAAATCCATTATAGCTCAAGGAGAGAGTATTAGCGTTGAGTTTAAAGCAGCAAGGGAAGAATTACCCCGCAATGTATATGAAACTATTTGCGCTTTTCTGAACAGGAAAGGAGGGTATATTTTACTCGGTGTTAAGGACAACAGGAATATTGAAGGCGTCAATGAAGATACGATACAAAAGCAACTGAAAGCATTAGCTGACGATATGAATAACCCGCAAGTTATTTCGCCGACGTTTTACCTTGAAACGGAAGTGTTGGAAATAGACGGGAAGAAAATTATTTGCATTTATGTGCCGGAAAGTTCACAACCACACACATATAAAGGAAATTATTATGACCGTAAAGAAGAGGGCGATTTCAAGTTGACGACACGAAGCGTCATTACCAACTTGTATATCCGTAAGCAAGATGGATATACTGAAGACAGGGTTTTTCCTTATATGAAAATGGATGATTTCGTGAAGGAGGACTTTGATTTTGTAAGAAAACGAGTTGCAATAGAAAATATCAATCATCCTTGGATAAGTATGAATAACGAAGAAATCCTGCGTTCGGCAAAATTGTATCTACATGACGAACGTACAGGAGAACAAGGTTATACAATGGCTGCCGCCTTATTATTCGGAAATGAATCCACAATAAAATCGGTATGTGGACATTATAAAATAGACGCTTTATGCAGAAAAGAGAATGTAGATAGATACGATGACCGTGAGGTTATTACGTGTAATCTTATCGAAGCCTATTCGCGTTTATTGGCATTTATAAACAAGCATACGCCGGATAGATTTTATTTGGATGGTTATCAACGGTTGAGTATCAGGGAATTGATATTTCGCGAGATGGTTGCCAATTTTTTGGTTCATCGTGAATATTCAAATCCGTATCCTGCAAGGATTACCATTTATAAGGAAACAGTTGTTTCTGAAAATTGGACTATCCCGCAGACAATAGGAATGATTACGCCGGAGAATGTTGTTCCATATCCAAAAAATCCAACCATTTCCGATTTTTTCAGACAGTTGGGATGGGTTGAAGATTTGGGTTCCGGAATCAGGAATATGTTTAAATATGCTCCAATCTATGTAAATGGAGCTGTGCCTGTTATGGAAGAAGGCGATGTTTTCAAATTGACTGTCCGTTATGAAAAAGAAGGCGCTTATTCACGATATTCCATCAATATCAAACGTGCGGATGAAATATTGGAGTTGATTCATGAAAATCCGAAGATTACAGCGACAGAAATAGCCGATATAACGTCTATGTCGCTTAGAACTGTTAGAAGAGTTTTTTCAGAACTTACAAATACCGGAAAAATTAAACGAAAAGGTTCTGACAAAGATGGGGAATGGATTATCATTGAATGAAATACAAAATGGCACTGTAAATGGCACTGTAAATGGCACTGTAAATGATAGGGTAATGATAGGGTAAAGTGCATGATACTTTTAAACGGCACTGTAAATATCAGGGTAAATCATATATTTTGTTTGCCGACGTCTGTTTCTACCATTTTATACATCCGGTCTGACGGACGTATCTTTTCGTCTGTACGGATTGAGAAGCGGTTGCCTTTGACGATTCTTTCGACCGGATTCAGTTCCAGGCGTATCTCTTTTACCGTCTGAAACAGCGCACCTGTGGTCGGCCCGGTAATCAGTATTTCGTCGCCTACGCAAAGCTCGCCCGATTCCATTTCAAATTCGGCGACATGCAGGTCGCTGAAATATTTTATGCCTTTCGCCACGTATTCTTTTCGTTTGGTCGCGTTCGAGCCGTAGCGCGAACTCCATTCACCCAATCGCTGACCGAGATAATAACCGTTCCAGAAGTCGCGATTGAAGACCGACCGGAGCCGTTCGTCCCAGACTGCGATTTTATCTTCCGAGAAAACGCCTCCGCAATAAGCCTTTACCGCCTCTTTGTAACATTCCGTCACGATTCGAACATATTCCGGTCCCCTTGCACGACCTTCGATTTTGAACACCCGGACGCCTGCATCCATCATCTTGTTCATAAAATGAATTGTTTTCAGGTCTTTAGGCGACATAATATACTGATTTTCAATATCGAGTTCGACATTCGACTCCCTGTCTTTTACGGTATAGCCACGTCGGCATATCTGCATACATGCGCCGCGGTTAGCCGATGCGTTCAATTCGTGCAAACTAAGATAGCACTTGCCCGAAACAGCCATGCAAAGCGCGCCGTGACAGAACATCTCTATCCGTATCGGTTTGCCTTTAGGTCCCTTTATCTGCCGACAGTTTATTTCATTGTAAATATCGCGCACCTGATCGAGATTGAGTTCGCGCGCAAGCACCACGACGTCTGCAAAGCGGGCGTAAAACTTCAGCGCTTCGACATTCGAGATATTCAGTTGGGTTGAAAGATGCACCTCCTGTCCGACGCTGTCGGCATACGTCATTGCAGCCACGTCGGAGGCGATAATTGCAGAAATGTCGGCAACCTTTGCCTCATTGATGATTTCGCGCATCAAGGGAAGGTCTTCGCCATAAATGACCGCATTGACCGTGAGATAGCTCTTGACTTTATGTTCACGGCAAATTGAAGCGATATTCCGCAGGTCGTCCGTCGTAAAATTATTCGACGAACGCGAGCGCATGTTAAGCCCTTCGATACCGAAATAGATTGAATCCGCTCCACCCTGTATTGCCGCCATCAGCGATTCGTAAGAGCCGACGGGCGACATAATCTCAAAATCGGTTATATCGCGCTCCATCAAAGAAATTACTCGTAAACATCTATAATCGCCATATAATGAGTATCGCGATTAACAGGACAAAGCGACATATAACCCGAACGTATATAGCCCCTGTCAATGATTAAAGGCGAGCCTGCCATCATGCGGTTATGCTCTCTCAAAGTGTTGTATACATAATATACTATACGCAGCAAGCCCTGCGATTCGGGATGTACGAACTGATGGCTTATCTGCATGGCGACAAGTCCCATTGTATATCTGAGGTTTAGCTCTACAAATGGGTGAATCGCATAATTTCCGGCAACGGTCTTGTAAATAAACATGTCGACGCCCATAAATCCGGTGTAGGAGCTGCCGACTACTTCCTTCAACACAAGCCGTATCTGCTCTACCAAAAACTTGTAATCTTCGGGCGACATGTATTCGCCGAGATGCCGCTGAAGTTTTTCCTGAGAGCCTAACATGCAACCGACGAACTGACCGTGCGCCTGCGTCTCGAAAATTGACAGTCCGACATAGTCTACTTCGCCGTTGCCGTCCGAATAAAATTCCGCCGCAAAGTCCAGAACTTTGTCAAGACCCGGCTCTATACTCAACTGTTCCTGCTTTTTCAGTGCGCCGGTTATCCAGCTGACGTCGTTATTGCCGAGTTCGCTGCTTTCAATCCAATAGAGGCCTCTTCCGGATGAAGAAAGCGGCGTTTTGATGACATAAGGAGGAATATTTCCTTCGATATAATTGCGCAAGCCATCTATATCGGAGAAAAATTCAGGTATCTTAATGGGAGGATTTACCGGAATATTATTTTGCAAAATGGAAAGACAGGTGGCCGAGGTCTGACGTTTTGTCAGAAGCGCGTATTCTTCTTTCCATTCCGGAATCTCGATGTCCATTCCGGCCTGTTTAAGTTCTTTCAGAATATCTATACTTCTCGGCGAAACGCCCCAGATTGCAGCCGTAAGCGGCGGAATATTGGGGTATTCGTCAAATTTCTTACGCCTAAACAGTTCTTTCATCATCAGATTCAGAATCATGGGCGACGACAATAATTGTCTAAATTCTTTCGGCAACGAAGCCATGTATTGGGACACTTTCATGTTTCTGACGAGCGTATAGCTTCCTGCGCCTCCATACCAGACAGGCAATAACTCCAAATCGGAAGCCATTTTCTGTATCGTATAAGGGGGCGTATAATGGGAACTTCCGCACAAGATTTCCATCTCATGTCCCGGGTTAAACAAGTGAAGTTGTGGCATTATACAAAAATATTACATTAATCCAAATTCTCGTCTATAGCGTCAATTTTCTTGACAACGACTTCCATTTCTTCCCGCAGTCGGGCGATTTTGCGGTCCATTTCCTTCATCAGACCGCCGCCGCCTTTCGACGAAATATTAAAGAAGCCAATATTATTTTCGCAAGTCTGAAGTTCACTCTTCATCCTTTCGTAAACTCGCATCAGTTTATCGCGCTCGCCGTACAATTTACTTTTCCCTGTACCGGCCATCTCCGAAAGATTTGAACGGTACTGCTGCAAACGGCGGTCGTTTTCATTCACTTTCAATCTGTCGTACTGTTTGTCGACGACCTCGCGGAACGTTTTATGTAACCTGTCTTTCTCTCTGAAAGGCACGAATCCGATGTTGTTCCACTCCGATATATATTCGCGCAGGAGTGAAATAGCATTGTCCTCGCCCAGATTTATATCTATTTCGCCGATTTTCCGTATCAACGATTTCTTTGCTTCGAGATTGACCGTTTCTTCGGTTTTTTGCGATGATACTTCCTTATTCTTGTTCTCGAAGAAATAATCGCAGGCTGCTATGAATTGTTTCCATATCACATCCGAATGTTTTCTCGAAACGGTTCCTATTTTCTTCCATTCGCCTTGAATTTCGATAAATGCCTTCGTCGTCTCTTTCCAGTCGTTGCTGTCTTTCAGCGATTCGGCTTTTGCGACAAGGGCTTTTTTCAATTCAAGATTTTTGTCTATCTCCTTCTTTAAGTTCCTCAAGAAATCGTTTTTCTTCACGAAATAGCTGTAGCAGGCAACTCTGAAACGCTCAAATATCTTTACATTCTGCCTTTTTGTTGCAAAACCTATTGTACGCCATTTCTTCTGCAATTCTACGACTTCCGCCGTCTTCTTATCCCACTCTTTCCGCGTTTTGAGGGCGCTGTAATCAATATTTTCTATTGTCTCGCAAATAGCTATTTTTTCTCCGAGATTGCCTTCTTCATGTGCTTTAATGTTATCAAAATGAGCTTGATGGCTTCTGTTCACTTCTGCCGAAGCTGCTTTAAAGCGTTCCCAGATCGAATCGCGAAATTCCTTGGCTACGGGACCTATCTCGCGCCATTGCTGATGTAACTTCTGCAACTGATGGAAAGTCGAAACGGCGTCGGTTTCTTTTGCCAGACGCTCGACGGTTTCGCACAGAGCCGTTTTCATTTCAAGGTTTTTCTTGAAATCATAATCGCGGAATTGGTTGTTTATCCTGACTATATCATAAAAGCGCTCGCTATAAAGCTGATAACTACGCCCTAATTCCTTGATATGCTCATGCGGAATGAGCCTTATCTCTCTCCATTTACGCTGAATATCCCTGAACTCGTTGTAGCGTTTATTGAAATCGTCCTGACTTTCGGTCAATGTTTTAAGACGTTCAATAAGATGCTGTTTGATAACATAATTAGCCTCTTTCTGACGTTCTTCTTCAGCTATCATAGAGACGCGCTTTTCCTTATATTCGGCAAAAAGCGCTCTTATCTGCTCTTCTATCTCATCGTTAGGCATGATGAAGTCTTTTTCTTCCCTGCCTTCTTCGCCTTCAAGAAATTCTTTCTTCAACGCCTCAGTTTCTGCTCTGCGAATCTTGTAATATGCCTGCTTGAGATCGTCTACCTCGCCGGATTTATACTTTCCCGGATCGGCAATTATCTGTTGCAACTGCTCTAAGATTTCGGGTTTTGTTATTGCAACCAACTCTTCCGCTATAAGGGGCTTTGCCGAATCTTCGTCTGTTGCTTCCGCTTCGTCAAGATCTTCCGGATCGGCTATGACTGCTTCCGGCTCGTCTATCGCTGCTTCCGGCTCGGCGGTAGCTGCCTCGACAGTTTCCGGCTCGGCGGCTGTTTCGACTGCTTCGATATCAACGATGCTTTCGATGTCAACGATGCTTTCGGCTTCGACGATGTCTTCGGCTTCGACGATGTTTTCGGCTTCGACGATGTCTTCGGCTTCAATGATGCTTTCGGCTTCGATGATGTCTTTGACTTCAGTGATGTCTTCTGCCTTTTCTGCCTCGTCAACTACTTCTTCCGCTATCGCTTCTACCGTTTCTTCAGCTGCTTCGACTGTTTCGGTGACTTCGACTGCTTCGGCCGTTTCGACAACTTCCGATGCTGCAATCGCCTCCTCTTCCGATGGCTGCGATTGTTCCGGATTATCCTCTGTTGCAGATTCTTCTATTATATCTGTTGCAGATACTATGTTTTTTGCCGGATCAATTGCCGGCGCCTGAGATGCTTCCAATTCACCTTTTTCGTCGGAAGATATTGCTTTATCTTCAGGTAAATTTGTTTCTTGAGTGTCTATCATATCCTTTATCTTTTAATAATCATGTAGGGGTTTACTCCCGTCCATAAGAGATGCAAAATAAAGAGTTATTTTTGGATTTGCCAAAAATATTTAAACAAAATTTACAATATAAATGCGATTATTTACGAACATCTCTAATTTACAAGGCATTAACTCAATAAAGAAATGAAATCAATATTCCCGCTGCAACCGCAGAACCTATGACTCCCGATATATTGCTCGACATGCAGTATTGCAAGACGTGATTTTTGGGGTCATACTTCAGCGCTATTTCGTTGGCTACGCGCGAAGCCATCGGAACGGCGCTCAGACCGGTTGCCCCGATCAGCGGATTGATTTTACGCTTTGACGCGAGATTCCATATCTTAACCATGCAAATACCCGACGCAATCGACAGAGCAAAGGCGAGAAATCCGCCTACAATGATGCCGATCGTTGTCCAGTTGAGGAAAGAATCGCATGTCATAGTTCCTCCGACGCACAGTCCGAGAAAAATGGTTGCAGTATTCATTATGCTGTTTGAAGCAGCATCGAATAAACGCGACGTATCGCTTCCTATCTCCTTGAGCAGATTGCCGAACATCAACATCCCGATAAGCGGCACGGCAGTCGGCACAAACAACGCGACTAAAGTAGTGACTGCTATCGGAAAAATAATCTTTATCATTCGCAAGTTCTTTATTTCCACCGGCTTAGCTGCTTTCTTTTCTTCTTCTTTCATATTTATTGAAAGCTCTTTTCTGGAGCACAACATTTTGACTACCAGCGGAATAATAACAGGCACAAGCGCCATGTAGGAATATGCCGCAATAGCAATCGGGCCTAACAGATGTGGAGCTAACTTGATTGTCGTAAAGATGGCGGTCGGACCGTCAGCGCCTCCGATAATACCTAATGCAGCAGCTTCTTTCGGCGTGAATCCGATAAGAATTGCAACCAGCAACACGGCAAAAATACCTAATTGCGCGGCAGCTCCGAAAATGGAAAGACGCAGGTTGCGCAGCATCGGGCCGAAATCGGTCAGCGCCCCAACTCCCATGAATATCACCGGAGGAAGAAAGCCTGTCTTGATGAGCATATAGTAAAGAAAATTCATCAAACCCAATTCGTGAGCTATCTCATGCAAAGGCATTTCCCATATATCTTTCATAATGCCGTTTACCATGACATTTCCATCAGAGTCGGCCTGAATGACGCCCATCTCGCCACCGGGAAAATTGGCAAGCAATATCCCGAACGAAATAGGTATCAGCAGCAACGGCTCGTAACGTTTCTTTATTCCAAGATAAAGCATCATAAATGCTAATGCGTACATTATAAGGAACTGCGGCTGCTCGATAATATTACCGAAAGCCGTCATGTCGAATATCTTTTGAAACAAGTTGTCCATCAGCTTCTTTATTTAACTGTCATCAAAACGTCGTCTTCCGATACCGCATCGCCGGAATTGAACATTATAGCGGTTATAATTCCATCATTTTCAGCGCTTACGGCATTATATGTCTTCATCGCTTCTATATAGCATACCGTCTGACCTTTTTTTACGGCGTCGCCCACTTTGACAGGGACATCGGAAGTTCCTTTCACGAGGAAAAACTTGCCTTCAAGCGGCGACAGCAATTCCAGACCATCTCCGACCGACGACACGGCTTCGACTACGGAAGCAGAGGGCGCAGAGGGCGCAGACTGCGGTTGAGCGGTTGAACGCGGAGTATCGCCGAAAGCGACAGTTACTCTGTACGGCTGTCCGTTTACGTCGACATTCAGCACTTGCGGCGTCGTCGGGAACGCAAAATTACTTACTGCAACCGCCGCATGTTTGCCTGCATTTGCTGCATGTGAACTTTCTTTTTCTTCTTTACGTTTTGCAATGTCGGCGAGGAACTCTACTTTCGCCTTGCCCGACCTGTATGCCTCATACTGAGCCGGATGCATCGCATATTCGAACAGTTCTTCGTCGTCCTCTCCTACTTCCCACTGCTTCTCGTTCATCAGCTTACGGTATTTATCAAGCGCATCGGGATAATTATCCTGCGGATTGCCGTCGAAAAATTCGCGACCTTCGGCTTTGGCTATTTCGATAATCTCAGGCGCAAGCTCGCCCGGCAAACGACCGGCTTTTCCGAGCATCATATCCCAAATATCGTCGGCTATCATGCTCCAGCGTTCTTTCCCTTTCAACATCTGCATGACGTTCATCATTGCAAGGTTTTTGACATACTGGCTGAATGGCGTAACCAACGGCGGATAACCCACGCGGGGCCAAACGTATGCCACTTCGTCGAATAGTTTTATCAGCAATTCGTCCTGAGACAGGAGTTTTTCATTCTTCTTCTCGCGTCCCTTGTTAATAGTACTCAGGTTTGTTTCGAGGTCTGCCATAAGGCTGCCCATCATTCCGCCGGGCAAACCGGGAGCTATAAGCAGCGAATTCATCAGACGGTTTTTCGGGCTGATGTACAGTCCCAGAAAATCGTCCATAAACTCCTGAATCATCGTGCGTACCTTCATATACGAAATCATATTTATCTCCGGAACGATGTAACCGGCGTCCTTGAGCATCGCCTGAACAGTAAGCAGGTCGGCATGACCCGTACCCCACGAAAGCGGCTCCATGCCTACATCTATATAGTCGCATCCCGCTTCGCAAACGGAAAGAATCGACGCCACGCTGAAACCCGGGCCGGCGTGACTGTGATACTGAACAGGTATTTCCGGATACGCTTTCTTGATGTTGGAAACTATCTGTCCGAGCGAGTGCGGGCGACCTATGCCTGCCATATCCTTGATACAAATCTCGTCGGCGCCGCTCGCGATCAATTCAAGCGCCATTTTCGTATAATATTCTACCGTATGAACAGGCGAATAAGTTATACTGAGAGCGCATTGCGAAATCATTCCGGCTTCGTGCGCGTACTGTATCGAAGGCTTTATGTTGCGGACGTCGTTCAGTCCGCAGAAAGTCCGCGTTATATCAGTGCCCTGCACTTTCTTTACCTGATAAAAAAGCCGGCGCACGTCGGAAGGTACCGGACTCATGCGAAGGCCGTTCAACGCCCTGTCGAGCATTTGCGTTTGAATACCCGCTTCATGAAAAGGCTT
>JAITPH010000015.1 GCA_031289515.1 Tannerella sp. | reverse complement strand
TCCTCGCGTATCATCGAATTAAACCACATGTTCCTCCGCTTGTGCGGGCCCCCGTCAATTCCTTTGAGTTTCACCGTTGCCGGCGTACTCCCCAGGTGGATTACTTAACGCTTTCGCTTTAGAGCTTACCGTTTATCGCAAACTCCCAGTAATCATAGTTTACTGCGTGGACTACCAGGGTATCTAATCCTGTTTGATACCCACGCTTTCGTGCTTCAGTGTCAGTTTTGCCTTAGTAAGCTGCCTTCGCAATCGGAGTTCTGCGTGATCTCTAAGCATTTCACCGCTACACCACGCATTCCGCCTACTTCATCCATACTCAAGACCCCCAGTTTCAATGGCAGTTTTATCGTTAAGCGACCAAAATTTCACCACTGACTTAAAGGCCCACCTACGCACCCTTTAAACCCAATAAATCCGGATAACGCTTGCATCCTCCGTATTACCGCGGCTGCTGGCACGGAGTTAGCCGATGCTTATTCCCGGGGTACTTGCAATACTTCACGCGTGAAGCACTTTATTCCCCCGTAAAAGCAGTTTACAACCCGTAGGGCCTTCTTCCTGCACGCGACTTGGCTGGTTCAGCCTCGCGGCCATTGACCAATATTCCTCACTGCTGCCTCCCGTAGGAGTCTGGTCCGTGTCTCAGTACCAGTGTGGGGGACCTTCCTCTCAGAACCCCTAAACATCGTCGGCTTGGTAGGCCGTTACCCTTCCAACTACCTAATGTTACGCATGCCCATCCGCAACCGATTAATCTTTAACAAATATTCCCATGCGGGACCCCTGTTTTACGGAGTATTAGGCCGTCTTTCGACGGGTTATCCTCCTGTTGCGGGCAGGTTGCATACGCGTTACTCACCCGTGCGCCGGTCGCCACCCAATACATTGCTGCATCCGTGCTGCCCCTCGACTTGCATGTGTTAAGCCTGTCGCTAGCGTTCATCCTGAGCCAGGATCAAACTCTTCATTGTATAATTTGTTTGTATTATCTTTTTTCCTTCGCTCCCAGGATTTACTTCTATCCTTCTTATATCTTTATTGACGGTACTTCTTCGTCTCACGCCCTGTCCACTCATCTCTTCACGGACACGGCTCGACGTCTATTTTAAAAAGGCAATATCTTCTATTACCCCTCGTACTACATCTTGTTTCATGTAAATCTTTCAAAGAACTCTTTCGTTTTTGCCCTGTAAATAGCTTCAATTTTATGCCGCTATTTCTTCAAAGCGGGTGCAAAGATATGGACTTATTTTTTTACCTCCAAATATTTTTGCCACTTTTTTTCAAAAAAAATGAAATTATTTTTTATTGTGCTGATAACAAGGAGTATACGAAGCGATTTTTTTTGTCTCAAACTTTGAGATTAGAAATCTACGCTTATACGAAAATTCAATTGCCTGCCTGTGAGATAGTTCGGAACGGCATATTGATTGCTGTAGACGTCCGTTATCCAATAATACGAGTTTGTATTGCTTATATCCAAAATATTGAATACATCTATTCCAAGCCAGATATTTTTGAAGTTCCGGAAGAACGGATAGTTCATTATAGCATCCTTTCCGCCTGCAATCTGATACAGAAAACCTATGTCTACGCGGCGATAAGGCGGAGTACGGCGCTGATACGATTCCCATCCCCTGTTTGGGATTGTGACCGGAAGCCCGCCGGACAACATGCCCTTGAGGTTTATCATAGCCTTGTTCCCCGGAAAATAATCCTGAAAATAAAGCGATATATTGTATTGCGGGTCGTTCGGCATCGGCGCTTTTATCTTATTATTAATGGTTTGCCTCGATCGCATCAACGACACGCTAAGCCATGAATCGGCTTGCGGCACGAACTCTCCGAAAAACTTCATGTCGATGCCCATCGCGTAGCCTTTTGCACAGTTATCTCCGTAGTATCTGATTTTCACATTATCAACCGTATACGGATTGATATTATCCAACTTTTTATAGTAAA
Source organism: Tannerella sp. (assembly GCA_031289515.1). Taxonomy (GTDB): domain Bacteria; phylum Bacteroidota; class Bacteroidia; order Bacteroidales; family Tannerellaceae; genus Tannerella. Next base: position 8,450 of record JAITPH010000015.1, on the reverse strand, counting down.
GCTCTGTCGTAAACTTGAAATTACGACCTAACGAGCGGAACGAATAATCGCCGCCTATTATTATATGTATAGAACGTTGCGATTTTAGGGCGCTGTTCAGTTCTATGATATTATTTCCAAATTCATCCAGTCTGGGAACGCGCAATTCCTTGTAGAATGGCGGCTGGTAATACATTCCGGTGGCAGCGCGCAGTATAAGGTTTTGCTCAACATTCGGAATGAAACCGACCGAGAGGCGCGGACTGAAGATAAATTCGTTGTTATAATCCCAATAACTGCCTCTTACTCCTCCTATTACGGTATACATGCCGTATCCGGTACGGAACTTGAAGACGTCTTGCAGATAAAACGAATAGCGCCAGCTATTAAGCTCATTATCAGAGAACAAATTGGATATAACGTTTACCGTATTTCCTGTTTGCGGCAGACTGTAACCCGACGAATCGCGGCTTTCCCATTCGCTTATGTGGTCGCGAATGTTCTCGTATTGGGCATTTACGCCGAAATTCAACGTATTGCTTGCATTGGCTTTTATTATGCCGAAAAAGCCTGCGTTTGCCACGTTTGAATTAAGTTTGTTTCGCGAGTGTTCATGATAGCTTGCCCAATCCAGCGGCGAGGTTATCTCTTCCGTTGTAGTCCCCGCTTCGGCGTTGTTTTGCAGGTATCCTCCGGTAATATCGTAGCTCTCCTCCTCCTGACTGTTGAATGCCGACATCTGCAAGCCGTACCGAACGTTTTCATTCGGAGCGTATTTCAAAGTCATTGCTCCGAAAAGCGTTTGAAAGCGGTCGCGTTCCTTGCCTCCGAAACTCACTTCGAATATGCGCGGATTTTTAGCTGTTCCAAACGACGTACTGCGCCTGTGCGGCGTGAAAACATATCTGTTGAGCGATAAGTTTCCAAGTAAATCAATATCTAACTTCGGAGTGATTTTATATGTCATATATGTCTGCAAATCAGTAAAATCGGGATTGTATTCGGCTTCAGTATCCATAGTGCCCAACAGCGAACGATTTGTCTTGTACCTTATGCCTGTGACCTGCGTGAATTTACCTGTCGAGCTGCCTATATATGCGCTGCCGCCGAGCAAACTGCCGCTCACCGAGCCTTCAAACGCTTCGGGACGCTTGTAGGTAATGTCCAGCACGGAACTCATCTTGTCTCCGTAGCGAGCCTCGAAGCCGCCTGCCGAAAATTGCACCTTCTCCGTCATTTCGGGATTTATGAAGCTCAATCCTTCCTGCTGACCGGAACGTATGAGCAGCGGACGAAAGACTTCAAAACCGTTTACATATATAATATTTTCGTCGTAACTGCCGCCGCGCACGGAATATTGCGAACTCAGTTCGTTGTTCGACGAGACGCCGGCGTATGTAACTATCAGACTTTCAATGCTTCCGCCCGAAGGGTCAGGCAGCCGCTTTATCCTTGTGACGTCGAGCGTCTCCATCATGTCCGTTTGATTGCGATGCGCCGTCACGTAGACTTCGCCTATCTCGATTGAGAGATAATTCATTTTGACGTTCAGCCTCATGTCCTGCGTCAATTCGGGGATGATGCGTTCCGTCTTGTTGTATCCGAGGCACGAATAAACCAGCACAACCGAATCGCCTTTGGCTACCGGCAGGGAATAAAAACCCTTTTCATTTGTAGCCGTACCGATGACTGTGCCTTTGATGCTTACGTGCGCCAGTTCGATAGGATTGCCTTCGGCGTCGCGCACGTTACCGAATATCTTTACGCGCTTGCCGTCCTGCCCGAAGAGATTTGCCGTTGTCAGAAATATATAAATAATCGCTGCAAAAGCGATGCGTACATTCATTTTCTTACTTTTTACCGTATTGATATACAACGCAAAAAAACCGTAAAGCGTATATTTCGGAAAAATTATTTTATATTTGCACTCAAAAAAATGCGAATGAAAGATTTTTACAGCAGGCGACAAGCGATGAAAACGGTTATAATCGGAGCGGGAAATGTGGCGACGCATCTTTCCATTGCTATGAAGGATGCGGGTTTTGATATTGTGCAGGTATACAGCCGAAGCGAAGAGCACGCACAAGACCTTGCAAACAGATTGGAATGTAATTATACTGTTGTTATTCAGTGCATTACCAGAGACGCCGACATTTATATCTTCTCGGTAAAAGACGACGCTCTGCCCGGAATAATCAGGCAGACGCCCGCTAACGACGGTCTATGGCTTCATACCGCCGGAAGCATATCCATAGACGTTTTCAAGGGATACTCAAACTGTTACGGCGTCATCTACCCTCTGCAAACCCTGTCCAAACATCGGAAAACAGACTTCGGAAGCATACCGCTTTTCGTAGAAGGCAACACGCGGGAAAGCGAGGCTGACGTATTACGGATTGCATTGGCTTTATCCGGCAAAATCCGGATAATGAGTTCGGAGAAGCGAAGATACCTTCATCTTGCAGCCGTTTTTGCCTGCAACTTCACAAATCATCTGTATGCCATTGCTACCGCGATACTTGAAGAGCAAGACATTGACAGTCAGGTCATACTGCCACTCGTCTTAGAGACTGCAAACAAGTTGCGCCGCATGACGCCCGAAAACGCCCAGACAGGTCCGGCTATCCGTTACGACAAGGATGTAATAGACAGCCATCTCGCCATGTTAGACGATGAGGATTTGAGAGAGATATATTTGAAATTAAGCGAAAATATTCACAAAACAGCTATTAAACAGAAATGATAAATTACGATTTGAAAAAGATAAAAGCGTTTGTTTTCGACGTAGACGGCGTTTTATCGACGAACATTATAACGCTGGGCGAAAACGGCGACCCCATGCGGACGGTAAACATCAAGGACGGATACGCCATGCAGCTGGCGATAAAAAAGAACTTTGAGATAGGCATCATCACTGGCGGATATACCGAAGCCGTGAAAATTCGGTTTGAACGGCTTGGCATAAAACACATCTACATGCGAAGCCGGATTAAATTACTTGATTATGAAGATTTTATCGCCAAGACCAATCTCAAGGACGACGAAATAGCGTACTGCGGCGATGACGTTCCGGATTATGAGATAATGCAAAGGGCAGGCTTGCCGATTGCTCCGGCTGACGCTGCGCCCGAAATAAAGAGCATCGCAAAGTATATTTGTCCGGCAAACGGAGGCTACGGCGTGGCGCGCGACGTTATCGAGCAAACGTTGAAAGTTCAGGGTCTGTGGATGGCAGACGACGCTTTCGGCTGGTAATGTTCCCTCTCAAATCTCCTCCAGAGCATAATACTGATAATCGCGGGTAAGAGTGCGAAGGAACAACTCGTCGTTGCCGGACGGCATTATCTTCAAAAACTCCTTTACCTTAGCCGAAAGCGCCGCAATCCTCCGACTGCGATTTTCGTCAAGGCGCACCAAAGCCTCATTTATGGTATTAACCTGCTCCAGCGACAAGTTCTCCGCCTGCGGAAAAACCGGTTTATACCCGCGCCGCAAGTGATTGAACTCGTCGAGCGAGACTTGAATCTTCCTGTAATCACGTTCTTTTATGACAACAGTCCCGGCAGCAAGGTCGCCCAGCCGCTGATTGTTCTTATTAAGCAAGATTATGATTATCCCTATCCAAGCCCATGTGTCGAGAATCAGCAGCATCCATCTCATAAAAAACGCTCCGACGGTAGGCGTAGAGCCGTCGCGCATCACTGCCCGAATCCCGAAAGCCATCTTGCCCGGCGACTTGCCGCGATTGAAAATCTCCCAAAGAAAGGAGTAGAAAACAACCGGCGTGAACAGAAAAAACAATATCAAAACGCCATATTCGCTGTTGGTAATTTCGCGAATATACAAGTTTTCATCAAAGAGATAAAATATCCCGACCATGTATGCAAACATAAGCAAATAATCAAGCATTCGAGCGAAAATTCGCTCGCCTATTCCGGCCGGTGTCTGGTCTATCCGGACATATTGGTTTGTAATAATTCTGTTTTCTGCCATAATAAATTTTGAATTTGTCTGCAAATATATTACTTTTGCAGAAACTTTTTAGCAAACAAATGAAAGAAGTTACATTTATCCGTCAAAATATCGAAAAATGGAAGTCGCTGGAGTCGGTCGTAGACAATGTTTCTATGCACAATCCCGGCGATCTTGCCGACGCATATACCGAGATCACGACAGACTTGTCGTTTTCGCGCTCGCACTATCCGAAATCGCGCATCACGATATACCTCAACAACCTTGCATCGGCGCTTCACAACCAGCTTTACAAGAATAAAAAAGAGAAATATTCGCGTATCATAACTTTCTGGACGCGCGAAATCCCCGAAACGATGTACATTTCGCGCAAGGAGCTGCTTTATTCGTTCATTCTCTTCGCCGTGAGCGCCGCCATAGGCGTCGTTTCGTGTCTGAACGACGACACTTTCGCAAGGCTCATTCTCGGCAACGGATACATAGACATGACGCTTAACAACATCGAAAACGGCGAGCCAATGAACGTATACGACAGCCGGAACGCGCTGGAAATGTTTTTTCTCATCGCCTTCAACAATATCAAAGTCACTTTCATGGTGTTTGCCATGGGAATATTCACAGGCTTCGGCTCGGGGCTTATCCTGTTCTACAACGGAGTGATGATAGGGACGTTTCAGACGTTTTTCTTCCAGTATAACGTCGGATTCGAGTCAATGATTGCAATATGGCTGCACGGCACTTTTGAGATTTCAGCCATAATCATAGCGGGAGCAGGCTCGTTTGCGCTCGGCAACGGCTGGCTTTTCCCCGGCACATATTCGCGCGGATATGCTTTCAGGCAAGGCGCAAAACGTGGACTTAAAATCATCGCCGGACTGATACCTGTCTTCCTGACTGCCGCTTTCATAGAAAGTTACCTGACGCGGCACACCGAATACCCTGTCTACTTCCGCCTTTCCATCATACTTTTCTCTCTTGTATGCGTGATTTACTACTATATCGTATTACCTAAATTATTACATAATGAACTATCAAAAGCCAAAAATTGAATTTTATCGGCAACGTTCATTTTCGGAGAAACTGAATGTGACTTTCGATTTCATCCGCGAAAACTGGAAGCCGCTCCTGAAATACTCGTTTTACGTTATCATGCCTGTCTGCCTGATACAGACCTACGCGATGAATTCCTTCTTCGTCGGAATCTTTGATCTCGCTTCAAATTCGGCTTCGTTTGGAGAATCGACTGCGTTTGCTTTTCTTGAAAGCTACGGCGTCTATCTGCTTTGCATGCTTGTCGGCAGTTCTTTGATTTCAGGATTGGTATATGCGATGATGCAGACCTACCAGACGCGCGCGGAAGGGCTTCAGGGCGTCGTTATATCCGATTTCAAATCGCTGTTGATCAAGAATTTTTGGAAATGTTTCCTGCTTTCGCTCTTTCTGATTTTCGCCATTGTTGCCCTGATACTTATCGCCGGAATTATGGTTTCGGCGGTTTCGTTATTTCTGACCATTCCTCTGATTTTTCTTGCGCTTTTATGCGCTATTCCGTTGATGATGCTTGTTCCGGTTTACATTTTTGAGCGCGACATAAGTTTCTTTGACGCTTTCGGTAAGGCTTGGCGACTTAGCATTAGCGTTCTGGGAGGAATGTTGCTTTTTATGATAGTCATATATATTATTTCGTCTGTTATCCAAACAGTTACGATGATACCATGGTATTTAACGCTTTTTATAGGCAAGATACTTTCAATTTCGCAGGAATCGACGGCCGACCAGTCCATTATCTACAAATTCGCCATATATATTCTGGGACTGATTCAGTCGTATGGCGTATATGTCGCATCAATAATAGGCGTTATCGGGCTTGCTTTCCAGTATTTCCATGCCCGCGAGAAAGTCGAAGGCATCACTATCGAATCGAATATTGAAAACTTCAACAACTTGTAATACATGGAATTTCAGGCAGATACAATCATATACGACGTTCGGAAAATAGCCGAATACCAAGCGGACGAACGGTACGACTACGCTTCGCAGCTTGATTTGCCTGACTATACGATATTTGAGCTTATTTCGAGGTGGTTTAACAGATTGCTGAACTCGCTCTTCAGCGGAAATATAGGGCAAAACGTGACGACGCCCATATTAGTGACTGTTTTTGCCGTCTCCGTCCTTTTGATTCTTTACTTCCTCTACAAGAAGCGTCCGGAACTGTTCATGCGCTCAAGGAAAACTTCAAAAATGGACTACGACGTAGAAGAAGAAAATATTCATGCCATTGATTTTAACAAAGAGATATATTCGGCTCTCGAAAAGAGAGATTATCGCCTTGTCATCAGAATGTTATATCTGCAAACGCTTCATTTCCTGTCGGAAAACGAATTGATAGAATGGCAGATACACAAAACGCCAACAGAATACCTGTACGAACTGAAAAACAAGGATATGCGACCATCGTTTCGCGAACTGACGAATCATTTCCTGCAAATCCGCTACGGCAACTACACCGCCTCGCTTGAGTTGTACGAAACCATGCTCGACCTGCAAAACCAAATTAAAAAAATAAGGAAAGGAGACGCAAATGAAAGGTAGCAGGCTCTACATGCTCTTTCTGGGGCTGGTTTTGGCGCTGGTTTTCCTGTCCGAATACATGGCGCCGCACAAATTCAGCTGGAAACCCACGTTCGACAAAAACGACAAGGAGCCTTTCGGTTGTTACGTCTTTGACGACGTCGTTTCTTCTTCGATAGATGACTACAGCGTCATAAACAAGACTTTATATCAGATATTTCAGGAAGATTCGACCGCCGCGCCGCGAGCTTTCCTGATTGTCGAAGACGGACTTCATTTCGGCGATATCGACACCGACATCCTGCTTAAACTGCTCAAACAAGGCAATCAGGTGATGCTTTGCGCGGACAACTTCCCTTACCTCTCGGATTCGCTTTCATTCAACGTCAGCCACGACAAATACTATATGTCTCTCGACAAATATCTCAGGGGAAACAAGGAACGCGATATCATTTTCTTCGGCACAGATACGCTAAAACCAGAATACAGATACGAAGTATACCCGCAAATGCACAATAAATATATTATACCGGGCCATAGCAGGTCGATAGCGAAAAAAAATGAAACCGAAGCGGCCGATTCAATCGAAACCGACGAACAGACCGATTCGGCAGAATCAATAGATTCATCTGATGGCGGGTATATTACGGAAGAAACCGAAGACTATTTTACAAAATTTTACCCGATAAAATGCGACTCGATGCAAATACTTGTATGGGATACGGACAACAAACCGCTTGCATTGCGGGTTTTCCTCGGCAAAGGCGAGTTGTTTCTGGTGACAACGCATTTGATGTTTACGAATTTCAACATGCTCGACGGCGACAATGCCTCTTACGTGTTCCGCCTTCTCAATTACATGAAAGGCAAACCGCTTGTGCGCATCGAGGCTTACGGCAGTCATTACGACAAGCCGGATACGCCGCTGAGATACATACTGTTGACACCGTCGCTGCGGTGGGCTTTATATTCCATTCTGGCGCTACTGCTGCTGTTCATGATTTTCACAGCCAAACGCCGCCAGCGCATCATTCCAGTAGTCGCCACGCCGCCAAACCGCTCGTTAAGTTTCATGTATCTCATCAGCAACTTATACTTTCAACGGCACGACAACGGCGAAATACTCAAAATGAAATACCTGTATTTCTGCTCTGAAGTGAAACGCTTAGTCGGCGTCGACTTTCAGGAACGTGTTCCGGATGAATACGATTATAAGAGACTTGCCGACAAGACCGGAATAGAAATGGGCATCATCTATTCGCTTCTCCAAAATATTCGGATGGCAATATACCGCTCGGAAGCCGAAGACGAGCGACTGAAACAGTTTATTGACGGTATGAACGATATTTTAAACGCATTGAAAAATTAAAAAATAAAGATATTATGGAAGTACAAAATGAACAAATGGATTTAACTCCTTTCACCGAAAAGCTAAACCGGCTGAAAGATGCAATAGGAAACGTCGTAGTCGGGCAGGAACGCTCGGTAGACCTTATTCTGGCTACTATTCTCGCACGCGGTCACGTGCTGATAGAAGGCGTGCCCGGAGTAGCCAAAACACTGCTGGCTAAGATGATAGCCAAACTGATAAACGCCGATTTCTCGCGTATTCAGTTCACGCCCGACCTTATGCCCTCCGACGTACTCGGAACGTCGGTCTTCGACATGAAAACGAGCGAGTTCAGCTTTCACGCGGGACCTGTCTTCGCCGACATTGTCCTTGTAGACGAGATTAATCGCGCGCCGGCCAAAACGCAATCGGCTCTGTTTGAAGTCATGGAAGAGCGGCAAGCTACTATCGACGGCGTTCTTCACCCGATGAGTCCCATTTATACCATCCTGGCAACGCAAAACCCTGTGGAACAGGAAGGGACATACAAACTGCCCGAAGCGCAGTTAGACCGTGTCATGATGAAGATAACCAT
>JAITPH010000196.1 GCA_031289515.1 Tannerella sp. | reverse complement strand
TACAAATCGTTTCATATTGAATAAATTAATTAATTAGTAAATAACGAATAACGAGCAGTGAATAACGAATAGTGAATAGTGAATAACGAGCAATAAGTAGTGAATAACTGTTCACTATTCACTGCAGCACTATTCACTGTTAACTCCCCAATTCCTATTAGCCTTATCCCCCATAACCAGCACAAGTTTGCCCCCATTAGCAATCTCCGAATGGTCAAAGAACGGAGAGTTCCATACGCGGCCGTTCAGAGAAGCCGACTGGATATATTTGTTTTCGTCGGAATAGTTTCGGGCTTCTATTTCAAAGACTTTTCCGTTGCTCAGAGTAAGGCGAATATTGGCAAACATCGGGCTACCGATATTATAAGCAGGCAGACCAGGAGTGACAGGATAAAAGCCCATCATCGAAAAGACGACAAAAGCAGACGTACCGCCGCCGTCCTCATCGCCCGGAACGCCCATCAAGTCGTTGCGAAACCACTGTTTGACAAGGTTATGAATACGTTTTTGCGTCTTCCACGGCTGACCGGCGTAATTATACATATACGGAATATGCAGAGAAGGCTCGTTTGCCATCGAAAACTGTCCAACGTTACCCGTTTGGTCGGGAAGTTGAGCATAAAACTCAAACTTCCCTCTACCAAGCGACTCACTAAAAGTTCTATCAAGATTATCGATAAAACGTTCCTTTCCACCCATCAGCACAATCAAGTCCTTTATATTGTGCTGAACATCCCAGCGATAAGTCCATCCGTTATTTTCGCCGTAATACTCGCGCGCTCCCATACCGCCCGAAAAGCGATAATCGAAAGGCTCGATAAATTTGCCGTCCTTATCTTTAGGATGAAAAAATCCTGTTGCCGCATTATACAGGTTTCTATAGTTATGCGAGCATTTAAAGTAATAATCGGCCTCGTCCGTCTTGCCGAGAGCTTTGGCAATTCCGGAGAGACACCACTGATCGTATGAAGTGCCGAGCGTCACGGCCACCGGTTGTCGTTTCTCAAAAGAATTGACGTTAGCCACCGTTTCCTTTTCGCCCGGATACAATGCCGGTATAAAGCCATTTTCCTTATAGAACTCGTCGAGCCAACCGGCAGGCGCGCCCGACCATGGAATAAGCGTCTTTTCCTCGATACCCTTCTTGCAGGCTATATACGCCTTTTCGAGGTCAAAGCCCCGCAAGCCCTTCACGTAACCGTCGAGTACCGTTGCCACCGCATGATTCGAGTTCATACGGCGCGAATCGCCGGTTATTTCGGGAAAGGTCGGCATCCAGTCGTTGCCCATCTGTTCCGCCATCAGGAGATATGAATTTATCACGTCCGTCTCAATCTCCGCGTCTATAAGAACGCGCAGCGGATGAGCCGCACGGTAAGTATCCCATATCCAGTCGTCGGTATAGAAAGGCTTTCCGCCGTCGTCGTGCACTTTATGGTCAAATGCGCTGAAATAGCGTCCGTCCTCGCTTATGCAGACCGGGCGTTCAAAACAACGATACAAGGACGTATAAAATACGTCCTTGCCATCGTTGTTGCCATCAACATTAATTTTACCAAGAGATTTATTCCATAAATTGCGTCCTTCGACGACTAATTTCTCAATATTGTAATCTTCGATTTCGCGGCGAAGATTGCTTTTTGCCTGTTCTTCGCTGATAAACGAAATGCCGTACCTGATGTTCAGGGTTTGCGGCTCGTCGCCGAAATTCAATACCACGCAGGCATTTCTGCCCGACGCACGGCTACCCTCTTCCATACGTCCGCCTTTGAGCACGCTTGATGCGACAGGCTTCCGTTCGGTTTCGAGGTAGATATACACGTTCGTATTGTTTTCGAGGCGCTGATAGCCGCTCACGGCGTTTCCGTTCACGTTCATCTCTCCGTTTTTGGAGTTCAGTATCAGGCTGACAGGCGTTTTCGGCAGCGTATACTCTATCCGGTAAACCGCCGACTGATGCGATGGCGCGTAGCGGACATGCGTTTGTTGTTCGTCCAGAAAAACCTCGTAATAGTATGGATACAGTTTCTCGTTATCGTAACTGAATTGTATCACATGCGATACGTTGTCTTTTCCTCCCTGATAGGGACTTAAATTAAAGCCCGAACTGCCTCTGTGGCTTGATATAATCAGAGGTAGACCCTGCAACCTGTCGCCGGTGTAATCGCCGCGTTCGGGATAGACACGCAGCAAACTGTTCGGCAGATGTACCGTCGGATAGGTCGGGACAAGCAGGTGACTTATATTTCCCATATAAGGATTTACATAATCAACCGGAGTCTTGTCCTGAGCCTGTCCTACATTAACTACCAGTAAGGAAAAACAACAATAAATACATATCCTGCGTAACGTCATGGAACTTGCACGGTTATGATTTCGGAATAGTTATACTTGCGATAAGTATCTTCCACTCTCACTCCCACGCGAACATAATATGTACGTGCGGATTTCAGAGGAATATCGGGCAAATTATAAACGGTACTGCCGATTCCGGTACTCATATCGCCTACGCCGTCCCCCCAGTTGGTATTGATATTCACCTGATATATACCTTGAGAATATTCTCCGATATTCGAGCCGTCGCTACAGAATTTGGTAAAACTGAGGAACGGTCTAATATCCAGCACTCGCGGCAAATTTTGCGTGATCGGCGCTTGAAGGCGACACGACAATTTCAACGTCGTACCGTTCAACTGATGCGAAAATTCAATGACATGCAAATAAGGCGTAAGTTCATAATCTCTCGCGAGAGATTTTTTCAATACGATATTTGAATCTGTCGGTACAGGCCAGAACGGACCTCCGTAAGGAACCATCGCGTAAGTAGCGTCAAACAGTCTTTCGTTATTATAGGTGCCATCCTGCAAAACAGGAATATCCTGATTAGTAGGATTCTCGCCCCAACTTGTTTCCCAGAGACGAATGCTAAATTCGTTTTGTCCGGTAATGAAAGCTCCTCCGCTCGTTTTGTCTATCACTTTCCCGCTCATTCGGGAACTCGGAGCCGTATAATTGTCGATTGGAGTACATGCAGGGCTTAAAGCCAGCAGTAACAAGCCGATAGACAATGCGCCGATAATTTTATATATATGTCTCATATTCTTAATTGTTAATTTATTAATAAATAGGATTCTGTACCAAATTCTGATTTCTGCTTATCTGACCGGTAGGCACTTGATCGTAAAAGTTCCGGACATTAAAAGTATACTGCTTATTAGTAATGTTATATTCCTTAATAAAGATGTACTTGTTTTCGTCCAATACAAGATAAGGCAACAAAGCTAACGGTCTGAACTGATTCAGATACTTGTCGGCAACGCGCCATGTGCGGATGTCCCACCATCTCTGCTGTTCCAAAAGCAATTCGCGGAAACGCTCGTCGCGGATATATTGCAGATTCTCGTCTACTACCTGATTGTTAATCATATATACCTCTCCCGGAGCTGCTTTAGGCGCCCAAACTGCTGCGCCCGCACGGTTGCGAACACGGGCAATCAGATCGTAAGCCTCCTGTTTATTACCCAATTCGTAAGCTGCTTCAGCATGATTCAACAACATTTCGGCAAAACGGAAAACTTTAAACGCCGTCTGGCTGCCGTAACCGCCCGCCTGAGCTGCAGACATGTTGTAATCAACATATTTGCGTACAAAGAAACCGGTTGTCGTATTGTTTTCAGTTCCTCCGTTCCATGCGCCGTCTCGACCGGAAATGGCTACACCTTCATGCTGCTGAGTGCTGTTTGTAGCAATAATACGGTTGCTTGCGGCATTGATGGGCGCTGTCGTTACGCCGAACGCAGCATCCTCCATCGTTCCGTTATAGGATCTGTAGAAGCCGCGGCGAATATCGAAAGTATTACCTCTCAAAGGCATGCCGTGGAAATAAACCGTAGCCAGCAAACGCGGCTCGAATCCCTGCCACATATCTTCGCGATTCTCGAATCGGCGCGGCGTTCCGTCCTCGTTTTCGACCGGCATTTGCTGATACAGTTCTACCGTTTCGAGCGTAGGATATATTTCCGAGCCGGGCCATGAAGAAAAACGACCGGAAGGAGTAGTGCTGCCGTCCCAACTGTGATTCAACTGTGCGCCGCCCGGAGCAGTGGTACTGAAATATTTCACGTAAACATCTTCTTTCGTCTCTTTCAGGAACATATCTACAAAATTTTGCTCTTTAGCGCTGTGGGCCAAATTTTCGCCTACCAGTTCAAAGTCTCCCGCTTCAACAAACTTGGCTGCGCTGACTGCTTCGTTGAAGAAGTAGCTTGCTTCGCTTGCCGGAATACCGACATAACCCTTTTGCGCTGCCACGTCGGGCGAAGACGTCGTATAACCGCCGTATTTGGCGATTCTACCTGCATAAAGCATGGCGCGAGACATCAACGCTGCGGCTACGTATTTGGTAGCGCGACCTTTTTCGGCTGTTGTCGCCATATTATCCATGGCAAATTTCAGGTCGTTCTGAATAAATCTGTACATTTCCGATTCCGTAGCGCGGAAAACGTTCAACTCGTCAGCCGGAGCAAACGGATCCTGCACAACATCTACTAACGGCATGCCGCCATAGCGTTTCGCCAGTCCGAAATAAAAGTACGCTCTCAGGAAATGCGCTTCTCCTATTACGGAATTGTAAGTTGCTTCCGTATATTTGCTCTTAACCGACGGCAACTTCTCTATTAACGTATTTACGCGACGGATCCGGTCGTAGGGCCAGTAGCTGAAACCGCTGGCGCCGTCAAGGCCGCCTTGCCATCCTACAACTTCTCCGCACATGGCGCCCATGTATTGTTTTTGGGCTTCCCAGTAGTTACCCCAGCGATAACCGCTTGTGGGAGAATAATTAAAATCTTCGATAGGCAGATAGTCATAAAGACCTGCAACATACATCTTTATTCCTTCTTCAGTTCCGAGAAGGGCTGCATCGTCCAATATGCCTTTCGGTTCGAGGTCTAATGTTTCGCACGACGAAAAAGTCAGACCCAGGAACATGCTTAACAATAAATATTTTATATTTTTCATAATCTTGTATTTTTAAAATTTAATAGATGCTCCAACATTGATGGATTGGTTGATAGGATACTTGTAAGTATCGACATATTCGTTAGAAGCGCCGCCTTCGCTACCCGGATGTTCGGGGTCGGTGTGCTTTAGTCCTGTGAAAGTAAGTACGTTATAACCGCTTACATATACTCTCAATCCTTTTACTCCAAGTATATTCAAATATTTTTTCGGAAGGTTGTATCCAAGTTCGAGCGTCTTCAATCGCAGATATGAAGCGTCTTCGATGGCTTTTGTACCGTCGGCAAGACCCGATCCTGTTATCGGATATTCTCCCTTAATCCATACTGTGCGCGGGTCCCAATAATCCGCATTCGGGTCTTCGGGATGCCAGCGATCCAGGAATTTGCTCATTGTACCTGCGCCGCCGAAAGACAGCGGTTCTACAAGCGCTTCCGCATATTTTACATAAACAAGAGCCGAGCCTTGGAAATTAGCGTTTATGTCTATTCCTTTCCATTCGGCGCCGAGACTGAAACCGTAATTTATCCACGGCATACCGGTCAGAGCTATCGGATGGGAGTCATTACCGTTTACTACGCCGTCGCCGTTCCAGTCCTTATAGTAGTAATCGCCGGGAAGCGTGCTCGAGCCGGCCGAAATCGGGAAATTGTATATCTGTTCATAACTTTGGTACTGGCCGCCGTATTCCGTACCCCACCATATATTATCGTAACGGTTTTCATACCTGTTGCGCCAATGGTCGTAGGAATTACCTGCCTTTGTCGCAGTTCTGTCAAGAAACATGTGTCTCGTCGTACCCATTTGAGCATTTGCGAAATAGCGGACGTCGCCGATTTTGTTACGGTGCGAAAGCGTGATTTCATATCCGAATACGCGGTCGCTGTCCAGATTTTTCTGCGGCATGTCTGCGCCGACAGTTCCCGGAAGTACCGTGCCTGAGCTTGCCAAAAGTCCCTCGCGGTTACGGACAAAATATTCGACGGAACCGCCCAGCAGTCCGTTATATGTCTCTACATCAACACCGAGATTCATCATTTTCGAGGTGTACCATGTGAGTTCGAGGTTGGGAATGGCAGTCGGATTAACGCCGCCGTAATAAGCGCCGTTGAAAAGCCAGCCAAGGCTACTGGGCGCCAGGTTATACCCTACAATATTGGGAGGATAGTTACCTGCCGAGGAGTCATCTCCCATGATACCGTAAGAAGCTCTTAATTTCAGGTTATTAACCATTGAAAGATTCTCCTTGATAAAAGATTCTTCGCTGATACGCCAGCCAACCAATCCGGTAGGGAAAAATCCCCAGCGGCTTTCCTTCGGGAAACGTGAAGAACCGTCGTAACGGAAAGTGAACTCTGCCATGTATTTACCCTGATAGTCATAAGCAAATCTTCCGATAAAAGCCTGACTTGCACGGTCGCTTGGGCTTCCGCCGCTACCTTTTTGCTTGTCATTGTCCAAACCGGCAAACAGATAGGATATATCAAGGGAAGTATGACGCGATGCGTAGAAATTTTCAGAATAGCTGTATTCTTCCTCAAATCCCACCATGGCATTCACATTGTGAGAGCCGAACGCATGTCTGTAATCCAGCCTCAAGTTCATAAGTCTCTTAAAGCCGGGATAAGCGTATTTGCTGACCGAATTGTAAATTCCGTTATCGCCGCTT
>JAITPH010000109.1 GCA_031289515.1 Tannerella sp. | reverse complement strand
CGAATGTCGTTTGCCAATTGACGAATGTCGTTTGCCAATTGACGAATGTCGTTTGCCAATTGACGAATGTCGTTTGCCAATTGACGAATGTCGTCTGCCAAATGTATATCGGTATATGTATTTCCATGTTAACTGCGCTCACCGGCAAATAAGATTTCACGGCTTCACAGGGAAGAGTTAACGGTATGGATTTTTCAGGTTCGGGTCATATGAAATATTTGCCTGAACACAGGGTTTTACTGCTGACCCCTTTGTTGTAGTCGAGGATGGCTGCCTTGTAATCGCGTTGCGAACAGCGCAGGTTGCCGCGGTTGCGGATGAAAAAGCGACCGACGACGCCATCGGTTACCTTAGTTACGGAGGAACTGAAACGCATTGACCCGGACATCGTATTGGTGGATGCACCCACCTTCTTCGAATTGTATAAAACGTTTCTGAAAGAAAATCCGAAATATCAACAGGTGATCAATAAAATTTTAAGCCAATAAAATAACCGTATGAAATATTATTCCTATTGTTACTGTTCCAAACGGGTTGCAGCAATGCTTTCGCTGTCAGGATTAGATATAAAACCTTTTCCCGCCTGAGAGCATGTATTCACGCTCCACGGGCGACTTTTTTTACCTGTCAAGATGAAACACTTTACTTTCAATATTCCAGCCTTTGACTACTAACCGCGCATCCGTCCCGTTCAAATTCTTTACGGCCGTTTCTATCGTCACTGAGCGACTTTCGCCGGGCAACAGAGAAAAGAAATTATCCGTAAAAAAAGATGGACGAACAGGGAAAGATTTATTGTCAAGCAATTGTATCTGATTGAAAAATGCGATATTCGACGATTTGTTCTTCAAGGTTATGTCCACGAAAAACAAAGTCCCTTCTTCCCTGATTTTGCAGGAAACGTTTAGCTGTGCACGCTTCAACTTCGCCAAATCTTCAAATCCCGACACGGCAGGTCCGGTAAGCGTCTTTTTTCCTCCATATTCGTCGGTCGAACGCCAATAGAAATTTGATGAAACTTCTTTTCCGTTTTCATCTTTAAGAATCAGTTTCATGAAGTGAACGCGCGAAATGTCGCCGGGAAATTCGATTTTGAAAACATCGTTTACCACGCCATCTTCAGGAATATCAATCTTTGCCGATTTCGACCATGTTTTTCTTGAATCAATATCATAAACAGTAGCCGTAACCGCATAGTTATCAAATGACTTGTAATAGTCGTTTACTACGCTGACGGTATTTTTCAGATAGTCGAACTGAGGATGCAGCGGTTGGAGGGAATTGGCTGTATAATAGAGGGAAGCGGTAGGCTCGAGCGACCAGTCCCACATGTTCGACGAAACCTGACGCACAGGGCTGTTGTGATACCAGAATAAAAGCCCCGAAGCAAAACGGTCGCCGTAATCGAGTTTGTTATAGTTCCATACCTCCCATATTGATTTTGAGTTGATTGCACCGATAAACTGCCCTTTTTGCGCAAATTCGTCAATAGACGACGATTCTCCGTAATTATTCACCAAATCCTTATACATCGTAGCCATCAGATGAAAGCCGTTTCCGTCAAGATAATCCCATACCTCCCTGTTTATGGGCCAGAGGTCTTTTTCGTCCATCATTTCGCGCAGACATTCGACTGTCGGGAGCGTCGGCGCGCCGTATTCCGGATTAAAGCCGTCGACGCGACTTCCCCGCTCCGAAGCGGTGTTTTCGTAATGTTGCATCGGATTGACCTGTTTGTAAGGACTTCCGTCGTGCACTCCGTCGCACTCCGACTGCATTTGATAGCCGCGCGTACCGTCGAGGTTTTCAATCAGTTGCGAAGCTCCGGATACTTCCGTACTTTCGTTTGAAGAAACGTAATACGCAAGCGACGGATGATTGCGAATCCTCTTAACCGTCGATTCCACATTACTGAGATAAACGCCCCTGTCATGCGGGTGGCGGGTGTCGCCGGTAAGCCAAAACTCCTGCCAGACAAGGATACCCAGCTCGTCGCAAAGCTGAAAAAAGCAGTCCGATTCGGCAATGCCTCCGCCCCATATCCGAATCATGTTTATGCCGGATTGACGTGTGTATCGCAGTTCGGCGTAAGTTCTTTCGTCGGAATTGCGCAGCATAGCCTCCGGAGTCCAGTTCGTCCCGCGAATGAACAGGCGACGGCCATTGATGTAGAACATGCGCGAGCCGTCGGGCGTGTTGGTGTCCGAAGTGATTTCGCGGATACCGAAGCGCGTTTTAACAGAATCGCAAACAATCCCCTCTACAGAAACCTGCAACTTCAGTTCGTACAGATTCGGCTCGCCTTTATTGACCGGAAACCACAAACGGGGCTTTTCCATCTTTAATTGAGGAAAATCTTCGGAAGTGAAAGAAACAAGTTTTTCTTCGCCACGAAGTAACGCGACGGATTTTGAGAATTTTATGTTTTCGCCTGTTATCTCGCCCGAAACCGTGCAGCGAACGGTATCCATCGTAGCGGAGGGATTGACGATTTCCACCGAAACCGTTTCGTTTGAGCGGTCATAGCCCGGCTTGTCAAGTTCGGAGCGGATAAAAGGATGTCGCAGAGCCAGTTTGCCGGTTGCATAAAGAGCGATACTTTTCCAGATTCCGGTATTGCGGTCGCGAATGCCGTCCATAAAAGTAAAATCCCATCCTACGGACATCAGCATCGTTGTATTCAAGCCGATATTGCCGTTGCCGCCATTACGGAATTCGCCCTTTGCTCCCCAGATTTTGGGCTGTGTAGTACCCGGCTCGTCGACGGGATAGACTTTCAGGGCGATAACATTTTGCCCGCCCGGCTTGGCAAATTCCGTAATATTGATATAATCCCTGAAAAACATGCCATTGATAAAACCGAGCAAATGTCCGTTGATCCACACTTCTGCGCGATAATTAACACCTTCGGGCTGAATCCAGATATTTTTATCGCCGAACGACGCGGGAATTTCAAATTCCGTCCGAAACCAGTATGTATAAAAATCCCTGCCGACGGTCGAAATATCAGGTATCAAGCCCGATTCCAGCTTGTTGTTAAGTCCGAAGTACGGCTCTGGATAAATTTTATTGTACACCAATGAATTTAATACTGTCCCGGGAACTATTGCAGGAAGCCATTTGCCTGCGTCGAAGCCTGTTTGCGAGATTTTTTCGCCCGAATCCTGCAAATCGGACACTTTCATCATTTTCCATTCATAAGCGCCATGATGCCATTCTTTGGAATCGAGCCATACACGGTCGGAAGCGCGCTCATAATTAACTACTTGACCATCCAATCGAAAATGGACTGTCAAAACAAGCAAAAGTATTATATTCAAACAGTTTTTCATCTTTTTTAATGTTTAATTTCCGAATCCGGCGTTTCAATACCTTCATAAAGTAAGGAGTATGAGCCAATTACCGATATATCCTGCGAGAGATTGATATTTTTGCACGATTTAAGTAAAATCAGAGGCAAATCGTTGTCTGTCGCCTGCAAAACGGAATTTTTAATTATTAAATTTGTTACGTCGTCGGCAACTATTGCATAACGCTCTTCCTTGCCTTCGAGTAAACTCAGTTTTATATTTTCAAAGAGAATATTGTCCGCATGACGCAGATAAAATCCATACGCCGGGAGCATTACGCCAAACATTCGGTTTTCGGGATACGCAGCTTCCTTTTCCTGAACGTTGAGGTTTGCGTCCGAGACCTTGCCGCCCGCTTTGAGTTTAAGGTCGATATTACGGATTGTAACATTTTCGACCCGCAAGCCTGGAACGCCTGTTATCGAGCTTGCAACCAAACTTGACGTCGTAGCTGTAATATTCTCAATCAGAACGTCTTTGAGATAGGTGAAATCGGAGACTTTGCGTTTGCCGAGACGTATGAAAACAGGCGTTTGCACATCCTGCATTTCTATGTCCGATATATGAATATTTTCCATGAATCCACCGTCAACGACTTCGAGTGCTATGCCGGAAATACCTGTAACAGACTCCGTTACGCCCGGAACGGTTTTATCCCAGAAACGCAGTTTCGATTGGCTGCATTTCGACAATTTACAGTTAGTCACGACAACATTGCGGAATCCGCCTGCGCTTGCCGTGCCGAACTTGATAAAATTGCAATTTGAAGACAGGCGGCAGTTATCGACCGTAATGTTTTCGACAACGAAGTCAGGGTCTTCACTTTTGAAGCAAATAGCATCGTCGTCGGTATCAAGCGTACAATCCGAAATAGTCACATTACGACTTTCGATATCGAAACCGTCGTTGTTCCAGTTTGCATGACCTTCGACGCTTACGCCGAGAATATCAACGCTGTCGCAACGCACAAAACGGAAAGTCCAGAAACCGGAATCTTTCATTTTTATTCCCTTGACATTCACATTTTTACAGTCGAAAAACTGAACGAGAACAGGCCTGTCGGGCGCATTGTTTTCCTGCGTGAAAGCGTCGCCGACGCCATTTATTTCGCCTTCGCCGGTGATGGCGATATTACTTGCA
>JAITPH010000248.1 GCA_031289515.1 Tannerella sp. | reverse complement strand
GCCCTGATTGAAATATATACGTCCGAGATTTGATTGTGTCTCATCATTTTCGCCGTCCAGTTCTACCGATTTTTTGAACGCTTCTTCGGCTTTTGCATAATCTTTAAAGCCCGATTCGTAGATGATGCCTGCTACTTTGTACAAACCTGCGTCGTTCGGAGAATTCTGAATTGCCGCACTGATAAACTCGATAGCCTTGTCGTTCCGCTCGGTACTGAGATAAATACCGACCAGATTGAACAGAAAATACTCGTCTTTGGGAAACAAAGCAAGTCCGTCTTTGAGCGCAGCCTCCCAATGAACGGTATCCTCCGCGATTTTATACTCTTCGGCAAGATATTGCAGTATCTCATACTTCTTGAAGTCCTGCTTGTTTGCACGTATCAAGGCATCCACCGCAAGAGCGTGATCGTTGAGCTGAAACGCCATGATAACCGAATAGTAAACGGCGTAGACATAGTTTGAGTCAACCTCCTCTACCGCCGCTTTATCGGCAGGCTTTTCATTCTCTTTCAGCAACTGACCGTCGGCTATAGCAATGTACTGATTAAAGAAATCGTATGATTTCCTGTATTCGTTCTGCTCGGAATAATACGCGGCTCCGTTGATGTAATAAGGTAGATTTGCCTTCATAATGGCTTTCATATCCTTTATAAATTTAGGCTTGACGCGACCTTTTGCATCAGGTATCTTATCCAATTCATACGCTTTCAGGAAATAAGGGTATATTTCGCCAAGAGCGTTGTACATAGCTGCTTCGTCCGGTTTCTGATTTAACAACTGCTTTGCGGTCTCAGTATCAAACTGAGCGCTTTCAATTTGTCCGGCAGTAAACCAAGTCTTTGCATCGTCTTTTGTTTCGGCATGAACTAAAGCTTCTTTGATTTTAGCTCTTGCTTCGTTGTAGTTTGGCTTTGCATCTTTAGCCAATTTCAAAGCCTCTGATACGGCTTTCTTCTGTCCGAGAGCTACGATAGCTATCAAACTCAATCCAAGGGTAATTCCTAATTTTTTCATCTTTACTAAAATTTGTGTTAATAATTATTATTCTTTATCTATATTGTTTTCGCTTTCTTCCTTATCGTCGGTCTGCGAAAAAAACTCGTCTTGTGTGTCGCTGATCGGAACGATTTCCGGCTCGTTGAAGGTCGTCTTGTTTGTGATGTTTTCTTCTTCGGTTTCCGAAATCACCTTGCAAACAGAGGCTATTTCATCGTTATTCTTCTCAAGGTTTATCAATCTTACCCCCTGAGTTGCGCGTCCAATGACGTTCAAATTTACGACATTTATTCTAATTGTAATACCAGACTTGTTAATTATCATCAAATTGTTGTCATCCGTCACCGATTTAATGTCTACCAACTTGCCGGTTTTCTCTGTTACATTGAGGGTTTTGACGCCTTTTCCGCCACGATTGGTGATTCGATAATCATCTATCTTCGAACGTTTGCCGTAGCCTTTTTCGGATACTACGAGTATCGATTCGGTTTCGTGGTCTTTGATACAAACCATTCCTACCGCGCAATCGTTTTCATTATCGAGCGTCATGCCGCGAACTCCGGTAGCCGTGCGTCCCATTACGCGCACTTTGCTTTCATGGAATCGTATGGCGCGACCGTTTTTGTTGGCTATCAGCACGTCTTTCTTGCCGTTCGTCATACGTACCTGAATCAGTCCGTCGCCCTCGTGCAAGTTTATCGCAATTACGCCATTCTGACGCGGATGCGAATATGCCTCAAGCGAAGTCTTCTTTATTACGCCGTATTTCGTGCAGAACAGCAGGTAATGAGATTTCACAAATTCGACGTCCGTAGTAAGATTCTTAACTCTTATGAAAGCATTTACGCTGTCGCCCGGATCGATGTTGAGCAGGTTTTGTATGGCGCGTCCTTTAGATGTACGCGTACCTTCAGGTATTTCAAAGACACGCTTCCAATAGCATTTGCCTTTTGCGGTGAAAAACAGGAGAGTAGCGTGCATTGATGCGGGATAGATGTATTCGACGAAATCTTCGTCGCGCGTGTCCGAGCCTTTCGAGCCTACGCCGCCACGCGCTTGCGTGCGGAATACCGAAAGCGGCGTGCGTTTGATATATCCCATGTGCGACAGGGTGATAATCATCTCGTCGTCGGCATAGAAGTCTTCCGGATTGAGTTCTTCCGATGCGTATACTATATCCGTCCTGCGCTTGTCGCCGAATTTTTCGATAATATCCTGAAATTCTTCTTTTATCAGCGTCATCATTACTTCTTCGTTTTCAAGAATCTCTTTCAATTTGGCGATCTGTTTTGCTATTTCTTCATATTCGGCGCGCAACTTGTCCTGTTCAAGTCCGGTCAGCTGTCGCAAACGCATCTCTACAATGGCGCGAGCCTGCACTTCCGAAAAGGCGAAGCGGGCTATCAAATTCGAGATTGCTTCCTGCGGATTGCCGGATTTCTTGATTATTGCTATCACTTCGTCAATATTATCGGATGCGATAATCAAGCCTTCGAGTATATGAGCGCGTTCTTCGGCTTTCTTCAGATCAAACTTCGTGCGACGGGTAACGACGTCTATCCGGTGATCGATAAAGTGACCTATCATGTCCTTCAGATTCATCAGCTTTGGACGACCGTTGACCAGCGCTATGTTGTTGACGCTGAACGACGATTGCAATGCCGTCATCTTGTACAGCTTGTTCAATACCACGTTTGCGTTGGCGTCGCGCCTGATGTCGACAACGATGCGCATGCCGCTGCGGTCCGATTCGTCGTTTACGTTCGATATGCCTTCCAATCGCTTTTCGTTGACAAGGTCGGCAATATATTTGATTAGTTCGGCCTTATTTACGAGATAAGGTATTTCGCTTATGATAATTTTATCGTGCGAAGCGGTGCTTTCTATCTCTGCTTTTCCGCGCAATACTATGCGTCCGCGCCCTGTTTCAAAGGCGTCCCTTACTCCGGAAAAGCCGTAGATGGTAGCTCCGGTAGGAAAATCGGGCGCTTTGACGTACTGCATCAATCCTTCAATGTCTATATCGCCGCGCGCGTCTACATAAGCCTTGCAAGCCTCCAGTACTTCCGTCATGTTGTGAGGCGGCATATTCGTCGCCATACCTACGGCTATACCCGAAGCTCCGTTTATCAACAGATTCGGAATACGTGTCGGGAGCACCGTCGGCTCGGATAATGTATCGTCGAAATTCAGCTGGAAATCGACCGTATCTTTGTCTATGTCGCGCAACATTTCTTCTGCCAGTCTGCTCAATCGGGCTTCGGTATAACGCATTGCGGCAGGGCTGTCGCCGTCTACCGACCCAAAGTTTCCCTGTCCGTCGACGAGCGTATATCTCATCGACCATTTCTGCGCCAAACGTACCATAGCGTAATAAACGGAGGAATCGCCGTGCGGGTGATACTTGCCCAATACGTCGCCGACCATTCTCGCGGATTTCTTGTAAGGTTTGTCGGAGTTGTTTCCTAACTCATTCATCCCGAACAAGATACGCCGGTGAACGGGTTTAAATCCATCCCTGACGTCGGGAAGCGCTCGCGACACAATAACGGACATCGAATAGTCGATGTACGCGGATCTCATTTCATTATTAATATCAATCTTAATAATTCTGTCTTCTGCCATTTCATTTTTTTTTAGTTCTACAAATAGTTCGCTTTATACTTCATTTTCTTCTTTAAAAGCGCACTAAAGTACTGCTTTTTTGATTCCTGACCAAATAAACGGAAAAAATAATTTATTTCTTTAGACTCAAAAAATTCAAAAAGGTTGAAAATAAATGCGGTTTAGGCATAAATATTTTTTTTTAAATTATATCTTTGCCCCTCGAATTACCATTATTTTTAAACTTTACAGACAATGACAACTTCATTTTGGCAAGAAGAAATTGAGACAATGAGTCGCGAAAAACTTGAGAAATTTCAAACCGAAAGGCTTCGGGAAACGGTCGCGCAAGCGGCAAATTCTGTTTTTTACAGAAAGGTTTTTGAAGAAAACGACATTTCGGCGGATAAAGTCACATCGCTTGACTGTCTGAACAAATTTCCTTTCACGACAAAAGACGATCTGAGGGCGCACTACCCTTTCGGATTCGCTGCCGTTCCTATCCGGAAATGCGTCCGAATCCACTCGTCAAGCGGTACGACAGGCAATCCTACCGTAGTCCTTCATTCGCAGAAAGACATTGATATGTGGTCGAATCAGGTTGCGCGATGCTTGTATATGGTGGGTTTGCGCGATACCGACGTCTTTCAGAATACTTCCGGATACGGAATGTTCACAGGCGGTCTGGGTTTCCAGTACGGAGCCGAGAAGCTGGGAGCGCTCACAGTTCCCGCCGCCGCAGGCAACTCCAAACGCCAGATAAGATTTATCATGGATTTCGGCACGACGGCGCTTCATATCATTCCAAGTTATGCGATGCGCCTTGCCGAAGTATTTCAGGAATTGAATATCGACCCGCGTAAACAGACTGATCTGCGCGTCTTTTGCATCGGCGCCGAGCCGCACTCCGAAGAACAGCGCCGACGTATCGAACAACTGCTCGGCGTCAAGGCGTACAACTGCTTCGGAATGTCGGAAATGAACGGTCCCGGCGTGGCTTTCGAGTGTGCCGAACAACACGGCCTGCATATCTGGGAAGATTACGTAATCCCCGAAATCATCAACCCCGAAACGCTTGAGCCGGTGGCCGAAGGCGAAATCGGCGAATTGACGCTCACAACGCTTCAACGCGAAGCTATGCCTCTTATTCGCTATCGCACGCACGACCTTACATGCTTCCTGCCCGGCGACTGCCCCTGCGGACGCACGCATCGACGCATCGACAGATTCAAGGGACGCAGCGACGATATGATAATCCTCAAGGGCGTCAATATCTTTCCCATTCAAATCGAAACGATTCTTTTGGGCTTCAAGGAACTCGGCGGCAACTACCTTATCACTATCGAAACGGTCGGCAACAACGACGAAATGCTTATCGAAGTCGAACTGAGCGACCTCTTTACCGACGATTACAGCGCCCTCGAACGCCTGAGCAAAAAAATCGTCAGACTGCTTAAAGACGAACTTCTGATAACTCCGCGGGTCAAACTGCTGGCTAAAGGCTCGTTGCCGGTAGTCGAAGGCAAAGCCGTCCGCGTCAAAGACCTTCGTAAACTATGATTACATAACATTATAAATATCTGATAATTATGACAGTAAATCAAATTTCCATCTTCGTTGAGAACAAATACGGCAAACTTTGCGAGATACTTGCATTGCTCGCAAACGAAAACATTCATATCATTGCCGCCACTGTTGCCGATACTTCAGAGTACGGTATATTGAGACTGATAGTCACCGAATCCGAAAAAGCCTACAAATTGTTGAAAGACAACAATGTGAGCGCAAATCTTACTGATGTTCTCGCTATATCGACCGATTCTTCGGCTGATAGCTTTGCGAAAACTTTAGCCGCCTTTACCCAGTCCGGTCTGAGTATTGAATACATGTATTGCTTCTCCATGAAAGGGAAGTCGATACTTATACTTCGTACCAACAACCGCGAAGCGGCGCGTGAAGTCATTCGCCGCCACGACCTCGATTATATAACCGAGAATGATTTGACGAATTTATATTAATTTAACACTTAAAGCTATGTTTGGAATAAATGATTCGGGCATTCTGATTGCCTATATACTGGTTTTCTTATGCCTTGTTTTTGCGATTTGGTATGGTATTACACGTTGGAATAAAAATGAAAAATAGATGGATACATTAGGAATAGGCATAATAGTAATGATTTATATGTTTATAATCGCTTGGTTGGGATACCTTGGATATAAACGTACAAAAAACGCAAATGATTATTTGCTTGGAGGTCGCCGGATAAATCCGGTCATAATGGCGCTATCGTATGGAGCTACCTTCATTTCGGCTTCGGCTATCGTTGGATTCGGAGGCGTAGCAGCGTCGTTCGGTATGGGTATTCAATGGCTTTGCATGCTCAATATGCTCATGGGCGTCATCGTGGCGTTCATTTTTTTCGGCAGGCGCACACGCAAACTCGGCGAAGAATATAACGCCCATACTTTCCCGCAATTTCTCGGTCTTCATTACCGTTCGCGCGGGGTACAGGTGTTTATCGCGATTGTGATATTCGTAGGAATGCCGTTGTACACCGCCGTTGTGATGAAGGGCGGAGCTGTCTTTATGGAACAGATGTTTCATATCGACTACAATGTGGCGCTGCTGGTTTTCACCCTCATTGTCGCGGGTTACGTTATCACCGGCGGCATCAAGGGCGTTATGTATACGGACGCTTTTCAGGCTGTCATCATGTTCCTGTGCATGCTTTTCCTGCTGATATGGTTTTATCGCATAATGGGAATGAGTTTTTCGGAAGCTAACCAGTCGCTTACCGACATAGCCTATCTTGTGCCCGAAAAGTTCAAGGCAATAGGTCATCAGGGCTGGACGCGGATGCCGGTATCAGGCTCGCCGCAATGGTATACCCTCGTTACTTCGCTCATACTCGGCGTAGGTATCGGATGCCTCGCCCAACCGCAGCTCGCCGTCAGGTTTATGATGGTCGAGAGCGCGAAACAGCTTAATCGCGGCGTTATGATTGGTTGCATTTTTATCGCCATCACTGTCGGAGCGATTTATCACGTGGGCGCGCTGTCGAATTTGTTTTTCCTGAAAACCGAAGGCGTAGTCGCTTCCGAAGCGGTAAAAGACATGGACAAGATAATACCTCTGTTCATCAATAATGCAATGCCGCAGTGGTTCGGCATGTTCTTCATGCTTTGTATCATTTCGGCGAGCATGTCGACTCTGAGCGCTCTGTTCCATACTATGGGAACGGCTTTCGGTACGGATATTTTCCCGAAACTCGGACGCGGCAATAATCCCAATTCGTCCATGGGCGCGCGTATCGGCGTTCTTATTTCCATAATAATCAGTTATATAATATGTTATGTGCTCAGCGCAGGTATAATTGCCAAGGGAACGGCTCTGTTCATGGGCGTTTGCGCGGTTACTTTCCTGCCTTCTTATTTTTGTTCTCTCTATTGGAAGAAAACTACGCATCAGGGCGCTTTCGCAAGTCTGTGGACAGGTCTTGCGATAAGTCTTTTCTCAATGCTTTTCATTCATAAGGCGGAAGCTGTGCCCATAGGATTGTGCCGCATGTTGACCGGCAAAGACGTATTGATTGACGTTTATCCGTGGTTTGCCGTCGACCCGATTGTCTTTGCTCTTCCTCTATCCGTCATTGCTATTGTCGTCGTAAGCCTGCTTACTCAAAAAAAGATTCGTATCAGTAATGAAGAAGGTCTTTAAAAAAGCTCTGTTAGCGGGGCTGACAGTTGTTCTGACAATTGCGGCGGTCGGCGGAGCATTGGTATATTACGCCGTATTCAAGCCCAATTTC
>JAITPH010000238.1 GCA_031289515.1 Tannerella sp. | reverse complement strand
TATAGTTCGACATAACAGGCGCATCCGATTCGCCTTCGCCTTTTTCGACATGAATATTGTACGTTTCCGTCGAAAGCGACTTGTAAGCGCCCGACTTGGTATCGAAATACGAAAAACCGACAGCCGGAATTTCAAAATCGCCGGCATAACGCGGAATAGCCATATATTCAATGGTTTTCGTGCCGCTTACTCCGGACGCCGCCACCTTGGTACTATAATCTACTTTGGGATCGTAAGGCTCGAAATCATTCGGGAATTTGATTTCCGGATTTTTGAGAAGTTTTATATTGCCGTTACCCTTGAATATGATTTTTATCGTAATAGCTTCATTAGCTTTAAGTTCGGTGCGGCTTATGGTAGAACTCATCGTATAGTCGCCCACAGCGCCTGAAAAAGAGGCAGGTTTGCCCGAAGGCAGGGGTTTCACGTCGATAGTTGCGGCAGAGGAAACGAGTTCTTTAGACACGCGCTGATAAGTGTCGAAAAAATCCTCAAAGAAGCCGCCGCCGCGCGCACGGTTACGCACACGTACAATGGCGTCGACTTTGGCGCTGCCTATTTTTATTTGACCGGAGCGCTGCGGATATAAAATCACCTGCTTCATTACGGCAGTGTTATAATTGCGTCCGTTATAATTTTCGAGTTCCCACTGGACGTCTTTCAACTCTATCTCCTGTGAAAAAAAGCCCTCAAATTCAGGAAATTTCGGGTTATTGATGCCCTCAATATTTAAAGTCGTATACAGTTTGAACGAAACAAGAAATCCTTCCTGTTCGTATACGTTGCGGTTGGACACAATCATACGCATGAAGATATTGTCGTTGCTGATACTTGCCGCCGAAGCGCCGCCGTCGTTTTGCTGTTGCGCTCCCCCACCCTGCGCCTGCGCGGCTTTATCCGGCGGTAATACCTTGATTGTCAGAGCATTGGATTTGTATTCCGCATTGCCGACATTTATTGTTGCCGGATCAACGGTAAACGTTCCCTCCTTTTTTGCCGCAAAAATATACGTATAAGTTACGGTATTTTTACTTGTCGTTTTATTGTTAACAGTCTGAAACGACTGGCTTGTAGAGACACTCGGCCCCATCAGGTTGTCAAAGTTTTCCGTTATGGAAGGCGGCAGTCGCAGGTCTGTACCGTTGAGCACGTTTACCTCGAAAACCAACTGAAACTGCGTCCCGATGACTACGGCATTCGGGGCGGAAGCCCTGAACGTCACGTCTTCCGCTTTTAACTGTACGCCTGTCGAGGCCGACAATATCAAAATTATTAAGATAATGGACTTGTTCATAGTTAAATAGGATTATAGTTTACCACTGTTTTTCTTTCTTGCGGCTTTGCTGTTGCTGCATCTGCACTTTCTTCACTTTCTCCTGCGTATCCTTTTCGTCCTGCAGAAAGGCGTCGAGCATTTGCTGCGCATTATCGCGGCTCATCTGTTCGTTTTGCTGCTGTTGTTCCTGCGTTTTTTGCTGCTCCTGTTCCTGCTGTTGCTGTTGTTGATCCTGCTGGTCTTGCTTTTGATCCTGTTCTTTTTCCTGTTCCTGCTGGTCTTGGTTTTGATCCTGATCTTGTTGCTGATCTTGCTGCTGCTGTTGTTGGTCTTGCAGCAGTTTTTGAGCCAGAGCAAGATTATATCGCGTCTCGTCGTCTGCCGGATTCAGGCGCAACGACTGTTTGTAAGCCTCAACGCTTTTCTGATATTCCTGACTTTTCATGCTTATATTGCCAAGATTATGAAACACTTGCGCAAGTCGCTCGGCATTTTCGGGATCTTCGTTCATCAGACGATTACCCTGACCGGCGATAAGCTGGTATTGTTCGGATGCTTCAGGATATTTTTCCTGTTTATAGAGAGCATTTCCAAGGTCGTAAATACCTTCGACCGAGCGGGGATTTACTTCTATACTTTTCCGGTAAGCGATTTCAGCTTCGGTGAATTTTTCTTTTTTGTACAGTTTATTGCCTCCACGCACATTTTTCCGTTCCGCTTTCTGTGCCGAAACAGAGGCGGCACACATCAGAAACGCCGTTAAGAAGACTGTAATTTTCAATATCGTATTCATATCAAACAAGATTAAGAAAAAAGTTTTACATTTCTGAACAATCTGTTCTTCCGTTCCGAAATAATTATTTCCGCAACGATGAGAACTAAAGCTATCCATGCGAGGAACGGAAATTGTTCGTCGTATTCCGAGTAGACCTGACTTTCGACTTCCGACTTGGTCATTTTGTCGAGTTCGCCCTGTATTGCTTTCAGCGCGGAATTGGTATTGTCCGCCCTGATGTACATTCCTTTGCCTGCCTGTGCTATTTCCTGGCACATAGCCTCGTTGAGTTGCGTTATTACCACGTTTCCGGCATTGTCTTTCATAAAATCGTTGTTATTCAGAGGAATGGGAGCGCCTTTTGGCAGACCTATTCCGACTACGTTTATCTTGACGCCTTTATCTGCCGCTTCGGTAGCAGCCTGTACGGCGTTGCCCTCGTGATTTTCGCCGTCGGTGATGATGACGATAGCCTTTCCGGCATTATCGTCGGGCGTAAACGAACGCATTGCAAGGTCGATGGCAGAGCCGATAGCCGTTCCCTGCGTCGAAACCATCGACGGATTTATCGACGAAAGAAACATCTTTGCCGAGATGTAATCGGACGTAATGGGCAGTTGGGTAAATGCGTCTCCGGCAAAAACTATCAGCCCCATCTTGTCGTTTTCGAGGCCGTCGGTCAGTCGCGAGAGCATCTGTTTCGCCTTTTCAAGTCTGTTGGGCGTTATATCCTGCGCGAGCATCGAGTTGGATATATCAAGGCAAACCATTACTTCAATGCCCTGATGCTTGACAGTCTCGCGTTTGGAGCCAAACTGAGGTCCGGCGATAATAAAAATCACTACCGCGAGAGCCGTAAACAGGACAAAATATTTCAGTTGCCGGCGTTTAGGCGACGCTTCGGGCATAAGCGACGAAATGAGTTCCGGCGTTCCGTACTTCTTTATGGCTCTTTTTCTCGCCTTTATTATATATATGTAGAAGATGAGTAATACCGGAAGTATCAGTAACAGATATAAAAATTCGGGATTTGCAAAACGAAACATAACTTTTCGGATTTATGGGATATTTCTAAATATAGTATTTCTCAGTAGCAGTTCAAGCAGCAGCAGGACGAATACCAGCAAAGCCAGCGGCTTGTATTCTTCCTGTTTCTTGCTGTATTGTTGCACGTTAATCTTGATTTTTTCCATTTGGTCTATTTCGTCGTAAATAGATTTCAGGCTGGAGTTGTCGGTAGCGCGAAAATACTGGCCGCCGGTAGTAGAGGCAATCTGTTTCAGCGTCGGCTCGTCGATATCTACAGGCATGTTCTGGTAAACGATTCCTGAAGGCGTCGGATACGGATAAGGAGCTGTGCCGCGCGTGCCTACTCCGATGGTGTAGACGCGGATTCCGAATGTTTTAGCTATCTCGGCGGCAGTAACAGGCGCTATTTCTCCTTGATTGTTAGAGCCGTCGGTGAGAAGTATTATGACGCGCGACATTGCTTTACTGTCCTTGATGCGGCTGACGGCGTTGGCAAGACCCAATCCTATGGCTGTACCGTCCTTAATCATACCGCTTCGGATGTCCTTGAAGAGATTGAGCAGTACGGCATGGTCGGTCGTAAGCGGGCATTGCGTAAAACTCTCGGCGGAGAACAGCACAAGACCGATATTGTCGTTGGGACGTCCATTGATAAACGAGGCTGCGACGTTTTTCGACGCTTCGAGGCGATTCGGCTTCAGGTCTTCGGCAAGCATACTGCCCGAAATATCCATAGCGAGCATAATATCAATACCTTCGGTATCTCTGTTTTCCCAACTGTTCGTCGACTGCGGACGCGCCAGAATGACAATAACCAGAGCTACCGAAACCATTCTCAATGCAAAAGGGAGATGGCGCAAATATACTTTGACTGTTGTCGCTCTATGCGTCTCAAATGCTTGCGTCGCAGAGACTTGCAGGCTTGCCTGTTTTTTCCGTATTTTGAGGATATACCACGCAATAAGCGGAATTAACAACAATAATAAATATAAATAATGAGGATTTGCAAATATCATATTATCATTTATTTATGGTTGATAGATCATCTTTAATCGCGTTTGCCGCGTTTTCCGTTTCGGGCGCTACCGTCACTTTCTTGGTGCGGTCGACAAACAGATTTGCATTAAACATGCTCAGTTCGTTTTCGTCGGGCAGCGGATGCAGTTTCGCAAACTTGACGAAATCGGACAGCTGAAGGATTTGTTTCAATAAATCGTAAACATCCTTGTTGCCCGGCTCTTCGTTGCGCAGGAGTTCGAGTATCTCCGACGACGTCATTTCCATGGCGGAAGCGCCGTAACGTGTTGATATATAGCGTCGCAAAGTATCCGTCACTTCGGTAAAATACTCTTTGTTGCGACCCTGCTGCCACAATTTCTGCTCGCGTATTTCCCGCAATTCCTTCATTGCCTGTTCGTGAGGCGGCAGTTTGGGCGCTTCTTTTACGGCTTCGGACGTCTTGGGTC
>JAITPH010000171.1 GCA_031289515.1 Tannerella sp. | reverse complement strand
TTATATTTAGATTATTATCATTCCCGAAATCCTGTCAAAGAGTTCGGGTAAAAGTCTGTTATGCCGTGGTAAGATATCTGAGGATATAAATCGAATGAGGCTTATCCAAAACTCAGGTTTATAGGATTGTGCTGCGCTTCGGTCGACATGACATGATTGTGCTGCGCTCCGGTCGACATGACGGGCGGGGAGGGGTAACCGTCGACCTCAACAAATCTAAGATATAAGCCCCCAATTGATTTTATTGCGGAACAGGAGGTTTAGACGCCTTTTGAGCAGTTCGTTTTCGGGGTTTTCGAGGTTTGGATCGTTATTTAGGACGTCTTGCGCAAAGCTTCTGGCGTATTGGAGTATTTGGCCGTCGGTGGCGAGGTTTGCGATTTTCAGGTACAGGCCTTCGCCGCTTTGTTGCGTTCCTTCGAGGTCGCCCATGCCGCGTATGCGGAGGTCTTCTTCCGCTATTTTGAAGCCGTCGTTGCTGCTTGTCATTATTTCGAGGCGTCTGCGTGTCTCGTCGCTCAACTTGAACGAAGAAACAAGTATGCAGTACGACTGTTCGGCGCCGCGTCCCACTCTGCCGCGAAGCTGATGCAACTGCGAAAGTCCGAAACGCTCGGCGCTTTCGATCACCATCACGGAGGCGTTCGGCACGTTCACGCCTACCTCGATGACGGTCGTGGCGACGAGTATCTGCGCCTCTCCCCGCGCGAAACGGAGCATCTGGGCGTCTTTTTCTTTTGTCTTCATTTTGCCGTGTACCATGCAGACTTCGTATTCACGAAATACTTTCCCGACAGTCTCGTATCCCTCTTCGAGGTTTTTGTAGTCGAGTTTTTCGCTCTCCCTGATGAGCGGAAATACTACATATACCTGACGTCCCTTCATTATTTCGCCGCGCATGAAATTGAATACCCCGACTCTATCCTTATCATAGCGATGAAAGGTCAATATCGGTTTGCGTCCCGGCGGAAGCTCGTCGATGACGGACACGTCGAGGTCGCCGTAGAGCGTCATTGCAAGCGTGCGCGGGATGGGCGTCGCCGTCATTATCAGGACATGCGGTATGTATTCGTTTTTAATCCACAGTTTCGAGCGTTGCGCGACGCCGAAGCGGTGCTGCTCGTCGATGACAGCCATTCCGAGCGAGTTGAAGACGACGTTTTCCTCAATCAGCGCGTGCGTTCCGACAAGGATATCAATCTTTCCGGCGGCGAGGTCGGGGAGCAGCGTCTTTCGCTGTTTTTTTGTCGTCGAGCCGGTAAGCAGTTCGACTCTGACGTTCATGTCCTGCAGCAGTTCCCTGATTGTCGCCAGATGCTGGTTGGCGAGGATTTCGGTCGGCGCCATCATGCAAGCCTGATAGCCGTTGTCGATGGCAAGCAGCGTCGACATGAACGCGACGAGCGTCTTGCCGCTGCCGACGTCGCCCTGAAGGAGGCGGTTCATCTGCCGGCCGCTGCCCGTATCCTTCCGAATCTCGCGAATGACTCGCTTCTGCGCGCCGGTAAGTTCAAACGGCAGATATTTATGATAAAATGTATTGAAAACCTCGCCGACCCTGGGAAATACGATGCCTTTCAATTTGTTTCGGCGGAGCGAAGCCGACTTGAGTATGTTCAGCTGGATATAGAAAAGTTCGTCGAATTTAAGCCGCAACTGCGCCTGCTGCAATTTCTCCGCCGATTCGGGGAAATGAATGTTTCGCATCGCCTCCGACGCCGACATCATCTTGAGTTTCGACAGCAGATGCGCCGGCAGCGTCTCCGGTATCTGCCATTCGATTGCCGTCAGCAGGTTGTATTGCATGTTCTGGATGGCGCGCGAGGTGATGAAGGCGTTTTTCATCTTTTCGGTAGTGGTGTAAAACGGCACAAATCCGTTTGCCACCTGCGCGGCGTTTTCTATCGGGTCGATGTCCGGGTGCGTTATGTTGTATGAATGTCCGAACTCCGTCGGCTTGCCGAAAACGATGTAGTCCTGCCCTTTTTTGTATTTGTCCGTTACGTACCGAAGCCCTTGAAACCATACCAGATCAATCGTATCCCTGCCGTCGGTGAATTTGGCTATAAGCCGCTTTTTCCTGCCCTCGCCGACGATGTCGAACATCGTGATGCGTCCCTTTATTTGAATGTAAGGCATGTCGCCGTCGATTTCGCTTATCGCGTAAAACCTGCTTCTGTCGACATATTTATACGGAAAACAGTACAGCAAATCGGCGAAAGAGACAATGTTTGCCTCTTTTTGCAGGATTTCGGCCCTTTTGGGCCCGACCCCCGCCAGATACATTATCGAACGGTCTTCTATATTCAAGTCATCATTATTTCTGCGTACCGTAAATCCATTGGAGTGGTAATTTTTATGTTTTCGCGATTTCCGTCTACGAGGCGCACCGCGTAGCCTGCCGCTTCCACGAGCGAGGCGTCGTCGGTAAACTGCGCGTCGTATGACCGGCCGTATGCCTGCCGCAACAGTTCGGCGCGAAAGACCTGCGGCGTTTGAACCGTGCATATCCGGTTGCGGTCGAGAGGCCGGCTTTGTCCGCCGTCGATCATGCGCACCGATTCGGTCATCGCAACTACCGGTATCGCCGCTCCGTACTCTTCGGCTATCGCGAAGCAGGCCGAAATGACGTCGCATCCGACGAACGGGCGTACTCCGTCGTGAACGGCTGCGATACAGTCGCCGTCAAGCTCGCGTATGGCATTTTGTACGGAATGGAATCGCGTTTCTCCGCCGTATATTATCCGGTGCGGTATCTTGCAGCCAATCTCCCTGCAAAGCATCGACCAGTACGATTCATGCTCTTCGGGGATGACTAACAGAATACCGGCAGACGAATCCCACCGGTAGAAGACGTCTAAGGTGTGCATCAGGACAGGTTTGCCGTTCAGGGGCAAAAACTGTTTCGGAAGATCGCCGCCCATGCGCGCGCCTTTTCCACCGGCTACGATGATTACGCTCCGTTTCATAACACGCCGTTATGCATCAAGTTCGTCGAGGACTTTTTTTACTTCCCCGTCCGCCTTGAAAAGTTTCTCCTTGCAGAGTTTAATCAGTCGCGTCGCTTCCTTTACTTTTTCCGAAAGCAGGTCTACGTCAAGCTCTCCCTTCTCGATGTCTTCGACGATAGAACGTAACTTCCGTACCGCGTCGTTATAAGATTCTTTTTGTTCCATATAATTTGATTTTTCAGATTATCTTTCCTTTCTTCTCTCCGTCGTGGAATTTTACGGCGATGTCGTCGCCGGAAGATACGCCGTCGGCTTGCTTTACTATTTTTCCGTCCTTATATACTAATGTATAGCCCCGCTTGAGAATATATTCGGGAGAAGCCATTTTAATATACTGCTCGTCGAGTTCGAGCGCGCGTTTGCGTTCCGCATAAATGGCATCAACCGATTTGCGCAAGCGTTCGGGCATGTCGGCAAGCAAAGCCGAGCGCGTCGAGATTATTGCATTGACGGCGCGTTGCAGGCGGGCGGGCGTCTCGTCAATCTTTTCCTCAAAGCGGCGTATCCATTGCGGAAGCGCCGTCAAATGCGACATTAATGCGTTCAGACGCCTGCGATTCTGTTCTATAAGCCCTGTTATCGTTACCGGAAATTTTGCCGTTATCGACTGTAACAAATATTTCTCGCTGTTCAGCCTTGCCGTGATTTTGCCGTATATTTTCTGCTCGAAATCCTGCAACATCGCCAGTTCGCGATACATTTTTTCAATAAGGAATGCAGCTACGGCCGTCGGCGTCTTCAGGCGGGTGTTGGCAACCATGTCCACAACCGTATCGTCGCGCTCGTGACCGATGCCGGTAATTACAGGCAGGGGAAATTGGGCGCAGTTTGCAGCCAAACGGTACGAATCGAAAATGTTCAACTCCGAAGCCGATCCGCCGCCACGTATGATAACCACGACATCAAACATTTCCAAAGAGCTGAAAATCCTGTTGAGCGCCTCTATGATGCTTTTCTCCGTCTTTTCGCCCTGCATTACCGCCGGAAACAGCTTGACGTAAAAGCTGAAGCCGTATTCGTTATTCTTCAGCTGGTCTGCGAAATCTTCGTATCCGGCTGCCGTCGGCGACGTTATGACTGCTATTCGCTGCGGCAGTGCGGGAAACGGCAGTTCCTTGTTAAGCGTGAAAACGCCCTCTTCCTGCAATCTTAGGATTATCTCTTTCCGCTTCCTGACGATGTCGCCAATCGTATAGGACGGGTCTATATCGGTTACGTTAAGGCTATAGCCGTATATCTCGTGAAATTCGACCGATACGTTTACGAGGACTTTCATTCCCGATCCGAACGCCTGCCCTGTTTCCGTCTCGAAATACGGACGCAGGACATGAAAAGTGTTCGACCAGATAGCTCCGCGCGCTTTTGCCAATGTCTGTCCGGTCTTTTCGTCCTTCTCTATAAATTCGAGATAGCAATGGCCGGAAGAGGCGTTTACGCGGACGTCGCTCGTCTCGGCGCGCACCCAGTACGTTTCCGGGAACGCATTGTCGAAAGCGTCGCGTATCAAACTGTTAAGCTCTAACAGCGACAGTTCGTTAATTTCGAAAGCCATTGTTATATGCGTTAAAAAAGTTGGGGATACCGTATCCTAACCGGGCGTCGGGCGTTTTAGCCTGGCTTGACGACTTTTTTATCATCTCTATCAATTCGATATTCTTCTTCAACGGAAAAGCCTGCCACAAACAGGCGGCCAATCCTGCCACAATGGGCGCGGAAAACGATGTTCCCTGCGTGTGCTGCGTCTGTCCGTCCGCGTTTATGACGCATACGTCCGTTCCCAGCGCCACTACGTCCGGCTTGATGCGATAATCGGCGGTCATGCCTGTCGAGCTGAAATCGCTTTTTTCTTTGTCGGAGTTGATGCTGCCTACCGTCAGCACGTCTTTGACGTCGGACGGAAACGTTATCTTCTCCCATTCCGAAGAGCCTTCGTTTCCGGCGCTCAAGACTAACAGCATGCCCTTTTCGACGGCTATTGCGGCTACGCGGCTTGAAAAAGCCGTCTTGCCGTTTATGTCTGCCCGCGTGTAATAATCCGGAATATCGTCGAAGCGATAATATCCCAGAGAGGATGATATCACGTCTACGCCGACGCTGTCTGCATATTCTACGGCAGCTGCCCAGAAATCTTCTTCTATCGGAAATTCTCCGCGCGTATCTTCGCTTTTTATCAGCAGATAGGAGGCGTCGGGAGCTGTTCCCTTCATCACGCCCGACAGATTCGCCGCCAGACACGACAATACTTTCGTGCCGTGATTGTCTTCGCAGAACACTTGCCGATGCCTCGAAACCATGTTATGCGTTCCGATCAAATCAATTGCAGCGAAGGCGTCTATTCTGTCCACGTTCAAAAATCCCGCGTCAATAACGGCTATTCGCATACCTTTGCCGCCATATCCGGCTTTGTGCAGGCGTATGCCGTCGAGCATGTCTATTTGTTTTTCGGCATGTCCGTAACTGCTTTCAAGGACATTGTCGCCGGATAGAAACTGCGATGTATTGTCGGGACACGGCGGAATCTCCGGCATCGCGTCGCCACTCCGGACACATTTGACCGAATCCACAAAAGGTATGGCCATAAGCCGGTCTACAACCGTGCTGTCCGTGCTTTCGACGACAACCGTTTTCATCCATTTGCTTTGGACGACCGGACTAACGCCTGTCGCCGTCAAAGCGTCGATGTACGCTTGCGAAATGGGGAAATCGGTCTCGTCAACAAATACTTCATGCAACATGCGCCGTTCGACCGACTCATGCGACAAATATTCTTCGGGCGACATTATCCTGTATGCCGTCTCGCCTTTATCTTTCAGATATACTCGAAAACAATAGCTCCCGACAGCGCACAAACTCGAAGGAAACAACAAAAAACACAATACGAGAGCGTTCATTTGCTGAAAAATCAAGCTGCTTCTTCTTCTGTCTCTTGATGAAACCATCATGTTCGAACCTAAATGCCGTTCAAATAGGAACTTCGCGTTTAAGGCTTGTACGCAACGACATTAGCGTTTCCGTCTCCGTGACGCCGTTTATTTCCTGAATCTTGCCGTTAAGAAGCTCCATGAAATGATCATTGTCGTGCGCATACAGTTTTACCAGCATCGTGTACGGACCGGTCGTAAAATGTATCTCTACTATTTCCGGTATCTTCTCAAGCTGGGGTACGACTTCCTTATACATCGATCCGCGCTCAAGTTTTATTCCGATATACGTACAATAATTGAATCCCAATATCTTAGGATTGACCTGATACCCCGACCCGACAATGACTTTAGTCTCTATTAGTCGCTGTACTCTCTGATGTATAGCGGCACGCGATACACCGCACGCTTGGGCTACATCTTTAAAAGGGGTCCTCGCATTCTTGGATATGATTTCCAGAATCTGACGATCCAACTTATCTATTTTCTCTGTTTCGGACTTTTCCATTTTTTAATTCATTTTCTTTAGAAACGACCCCAAAGATAGGAACTTTTATTTTAATAGGAAAATATTAACCCATTCATTTTTATTTTATTAACTCTATTTGTTTTGCAAAACATCATTCCGACATGAAGGAAACCATGATTTGATGAAGGATGTCCGCATTACGACATCGCGGAGTTCTGCCTTCTTCCGTCTTTGTAAAACATGAAGGCAAAACTGCTCGCAATGGCGATAAGTTATATTTCGGATTCACAAGCCACGAATCAGATTGTTCAGCAAAATGATGCGTGCCCTGTAGTTCTCTTTCAGCAAGTCGACCGCGTCTTTAAAAGCCAGCTTTTCGTCGTTGTTGATAATCTCTCTGTTGTACATAGGCCAGATAATCTCGTTAAGCCCGGCCGACAGTTCAATACTGCTTCGCGCGTCATCAATAATCAGTTCTACCTCCTCGAATGAAGGCTTGAATTTAGCCCATCGCTCTTTGACTTTACTCACAAATACAGGGTCTTTGAACAGTCTGGAATACCATATTGCGTTCTTGACACAAAAACCTGAAATACTGCAGAACGTCGTCACATCGAAATCCCAGACAGGTCCCATCTTCAACAGCCCGTTCCGGTCTTTATACATGTAACTGCTCTTGGGATGGTTTATTTCTCTGTTAGTCGTAAGTTCCTGTACAAACCAAAAATCTATAAATGTAGTATCCGCTATCATTGACGTATAAGCCCTGCTTGCCAAGGAATC
Source organism: Tannerella sp. (assembly GCA_031289515.1). Classification (GTDB taxonomy): domain Bacteria; phylum Bacteroidota; class Bacteroidia; order Bacteroidales; family Tannerellaceae; genus Tannerella. Next base: position 4,409 of record JAITPH010000171.1, on the reverse strand, counting down.
GTTGTTATACAGCAGGCTTTCGACCGAATCAATATATGAACGCATGTATTCGAATTGAGCCGGTTGCAGCGTTTCTTCGTCAGGCTCTTTAAACATCACAGGCAAGTTTGCCGTTGCCGACATGAATTTATTGACTTCGTCATAATACGTATCCAGTTCCATCAGATACCCGCCTGTGATATCGTCGCCTTCGAGGTCGGTCGCCGACATCTCCGCAACATTTACGCGGTTTTTGTCTACCTTTATTTGCTCGCACAGATAATAATTTCCGAGATGGACGTCGTTCAGCATCACTTCTACATACTCGCCGCGCGGAGTCCATTCCAGACCTGTCCGGTTTGATATTTCAAATGCTATGCGATTACGCAACAAAGTACGGTCCATATAGTTTGCAAGCAAAACCCATCGCTTATGCGTAGGCATTCCGAGTATTTCGCTCTTGGAGTCGAGTTTGATTGCAAAAGGCTTCTTTGGCATTGTCCATGTAAAATTGCCGCGTCCGCGAATACCTAACGTCCCTTCGTAATTATCAAACTTGCCTGCTCCGTCGATAGTCATGGTTCCCGGTATCCAGTCTTCCTTGTTCAGGATTGCCTGATCATTCTCGGTATGTATGACGACAACAGGCAAATAGGTGTCTTTCTTCCTTTCTACATACATCGCCGACGAGGAAAGCTCGACCGGATCGCCGTTTACATCCCGCGACGATACCACAAGCGCAACGGCGTCTTTGTAAGGCGAATGTCCGCCACGGTCGCGCAGATATGCCTTGTACTGTCCGTCTTTCACATTACCGTCACTGTCTTTCGACGGCTCTATATTTACAATGCTGTAATTATCGGGAGTGTTCACATAAGAATACGTTTTCGCATCCCCTGTACGGTCTATTTTAATATCACATTCGTCGGATGTGACGTCGTAATTGAACTTGGCGTTCGACGGATTGACCCGAAATTCAAACGCTACTTCCGTACCTTTCATATACGATATTTGCTGCGTGAGCAAAGTGATTCCCGTAGGGTAAACGATCTCTTTTCTGTGATTGAAGACAAAAGTTTTGTCGCCTGTCAGTACGATTGTATATTCGTCTGTTTCGTCATTGAGAGTCAATGATTTGACGAGGTCTTTCCTCAATAACAGATTTGTGTTGTCATTGAACGTAAGCAGCCAGAATTGGAGATTGCCCGATTCGACTTCTGATGCGGACTTTATTATTTTCTTTTCATAATAAGCCATTTGCAAGTCTATTACGTTTTTCAGTAGACTGATTGTTTCTTCGAGGTCTTTGATTTCATCCTCATTTGCCTGCCCGTTTTCTTTCAGTCTCTGCAACTCTTCTTCGAGTTCTTTTACTTTTGCTTTTTCTTCCTCAATCAGTTTGACAAGTTCCAGATTATTAAGACGCGCTATTTCATCTTCAAGACGTATTATTTCATCTTCAAGCGCAGATATGTCTTTATCATAGTCCTTGCACGACGAAGACAGCAACGCAAACATGAATAATAAGTAAATAAAATTTTTCATTTTTTGTCGGTATTAGAAAATAAGAGGCGGCAACCCATGTATGACACGAGCAATGCCGCCTCTAAAATTCTATTGTTTGTATTTCAACTTATTGATATTACTTTATCAAGTCTAAGAATGAAGAGTTACTGAGGTATTTTGCAAATTCCAAATCAATAGCCGCTTCTTTAGCCAGTGCGCGATCTTTGCCGATTGCTGATTTCAGGTTGTTGACGACGCCTGCCGAATCGTTAGTACGGGCGGCAACGACGGCTTTCAGATAATCCGTTATGCCGTCGGCGTTCTTGACAGCGCTCAGAGTCTGGGCTGCCGTACTGTAATCTTTCGTCAATATCTGTGCAAGAGCCGCATTATTGCTCTTTGTTCCGGCAAACGAGCTGACAGCCTTGGCATAGTCGCCCTGTTCAAGATATAACAAGCCTAACGCTTCGCCAAGTTCGGGCACGTCGGACGCGCTGCCAAGGAATTGCTGCGCCTTGTCCTTGTCGCCTGCAAGTAACGCAAGCAGACCCAAGTTGACATTCGATTCGCTGTTGTTCTTGAGCGTGTTTGCTTTCTTGAACAATTCCTCTGCCTTCGTGAAATCGCCTGCGCGGAAGCGTTGTATGCCGATATTGTTCCATGCGCGGTAATCGCTCGAATACAGACTGCTTGCCTTTGTATATATCGCTTCCTTCTCGGCATTAGAGCTTGTCAGGGTTGCGGCATACAGCAATTCTTCAACGGTAAGATTTCCGGCATTGCTCTTTGCCAGCGAAGCTATTTCGTCGTCCGATTTTCCGATGATTTCAATGTTTGCAATCAGGCGCGAACGGCGAAGTTGCGGAAGTATTTCTTCGGCAAGCGATTTGAATACCGTAGAGATATTCTTTATTTCGCGTTCTCTTTCTTCCGGATCTTTATACATTGACAATACGCGAAGCACAAGTTCTTTGTCCTGAAGATTCGATTTTGAAACCAAATCGCTGAAGCCTTCCCAGTCTTCCGCCGTGTAGCGGGCGTCTACCGGCACTTCTATCTTGCGTTTCTTGAGTTCCTTGTTCAGATACTGGGCAGTAACCGTTTCGCGGCGTTCTGCCAAAGCATCGTTCAGTTTCACGCCGCCGTCAGGCGATGCGTAGGCGGAAATCTCTACCGATACGTTCTGGTTTGGCGCCTGATGAGCGTTCTCCACTACGTTTTTCCACTCGTTTACTTCCTCCTTGCCAAGCTCTTTTGAACGCAGTTCGGCTTGCTGTATCAGGAACATGATGTTTGCATCGTACGATTCCTTGATAATGCGCTGGAACTTGTCGGGAGCAATGGCAGGATTGGCTGTCGCAGCATCGGCAAACGCAGCGGTAGCCAATACTCCGTCGGCAATCTTGATGTCCGGCAGTTTGATGTTTTTGTTTTTGATTTTGGCGTCAAAGGTCAGATACAGCTCCGACTTTTTCATTGCAGGCTTGTACTCGAATTTGCTCCGCATCGTAGCGTTGCCGCCCGACGAATACGATACTACCTGATTGTTCGCTTTTACTTTTTCGCCTTGGAAAGTATACGACGTACCCCATGTCTCGCCGGTTTCATAACGAAGTACGGGCGTTACCGTTACAACAGCGTTTTTATTAAACCACTTTGCCGGGAACGTGGCGTTGATAGTTACAGCAACCTCTCCGCCGATAGCTTCAAGCGGTTGCGGTTCTGCTTTAATGTACTGCTCCGAAAGCGGAGTCAATTTTCCCGAACATGCCGAGAAGGTTAAGATTGTAGCCAGTGCTAAGAAAGGCAAATAATTTTTTTTGTTCATACAGTTGACTTTTTAAAATGTTTGTTATATATCTATTTATTACTAATTTGTTATGTTTTTAGTCTCAAGAACGCTTGCAAAAATATAAAAAATCTTTCATAGAAAATTCAAAAAACAGAAAAATTTACGAAAAAAAGTGCTACCTTTGCATTATTGATAAATTTGTCACTATGATTTTTCGTCTAAAAACTCCGGAAATATTGGATTCCAAAGTACCGATTCCTTCATCTAAAAGCGTAAGTAACAGGGTTCTTATACTTAATGCCCTGTGCGATCGCAAAAAAAAAATCGACAACATTTCTCCTTCGGATGATACCGAAGTGATGATAAAAGCGCTCGAAAGCAATAAAAGCGACGTGAATATCAAGGCTGCCGGGACTGCAATGCGCTTTCTTACAGCGTATTTCGCGGTCAAAAAGGGCAAATGGAACATTACCGGAACGGAAAGAATGAAGAATCGCCCGGTAAAAATTCTTATCGACGCTCTCCGGTCTTTGGGCGCGCAAATCGAATGTACGGAAAGGGAAGGTTTCCCGCCTTTGCATATCGAAGGACGGCAATTAAAAGGCGGCGACGTATACCTCGACGGAAGCGTCAGTTCGCAATATATTTCCGCCCTGCTCATGGTTGCGCCTGTTATGACTAACGGATTGCGGCTGCATCTGACCGGCGACGCCGTCTCCAAGCCTTACATCAACCTTACAGTCCAACTGATGCGAAAGTTCGGCGTTATAGTTTTTGTCGAAGACCGGACTTTTACCGTTCCGCCGCAACAGTATGTACCGGCGTCGAATTTTACCGTAGAATCCGATTGGAGCGCGGCTTCTTACTGGTACGAAATGATGGCTTTGAGCAAAAACAATGCTTCTGCCGTCTCGCTTGCCGGTTTGACGCCCGACAGTCTGCAAGGCGACGCCGCTTTGGTCGGGCTGTTCGACCGTCTCGGCGTGAAGACGTTGTTCACTCCTTCGGGCGTTGAACTGACGAAGAAAGAAATAGCCGTTGACGGACTTTTCGCTTTTGATTTTATCGACATGCCGGATATGGCTCAGACTCTGGCGGTCACTTCCGCCATGCTTGGGATACCGTTTCGTTT
>JAITPH010000123.1 GCA_031289515.1 Tannerella sp. | reverse complement strand
AAAATAACAGATGTCTCCGCTTTGCTTCTTCGTCGCTCCGGTCGATATGATGTCATCATCTCAGTCATTGCGATGGCGCTGTAGGTATCCGTCATTGTGAGGAACGAAGCAATCCAGCGCCTTGTATTTCTCCGGATTGCTTCGTTCCTCGCAATGACGGCAAGCGCAGACGGCAAGCGCAGCGGTTTCTTTCGTCATTTCCCCTTTTTGCTAAACTTGTTTGGTAATTTTCTCGCAATGACGACTGCGTGAGGGATTTTAATGCCCCCTCTCCTTAATTTTCAATTTTCAACTACCTCTGCCGCAAGTCGGAAGAGCCTGAAAGGTGTTTCTCGGAAACGATGGCATTGCCTTTGTAGTATACGTCGGACGAGCCGCTTGCCGAGACTTTCAGTTCTTCGTTGCAGGTCACCTGTATGTCCGACGAGCCGGACGACGACGATTTGAGTTTATTGACTGCGAAGTCGAATCCCTTGAAATCGCTGCTTCCCCTCATTGATATTTCGCATACGTCGGATTTGCCGCTGACGGTGAAGTCGGAACTTCCCGAACAGTCAATCGTGCAGTTCTTCGCTTCCACATTTCCTTTGAAGTCGGAGCTTCCGCTAAATCTGAAATCGCAGTTTACGGCTTCTACATTTCCCTTGAAATCGGAGCTGCCGTTAAACCGGAGGTCGCAGTTCAGGGCTTTGATATTTCCCTTGAAATCGGAGCTGCCCGAAGCCAGGACTTCCACGGTATAGTCGGATACAAGACAGCCTTCGACGGTTACGTCGGACGAGCCTGAACAGGATACGCTGTTTATTTTGCCGTTGTTCGGCACCGTCACGCGCAGACCCAGCTTCGTCGTATAGCCGAAGTTTTTCCTGAAATGTACGTTCAATATTCCGTCGGTTACATAAACGTCGACGGAGTCCAGCAGATTCCGGTCGCCCGCGACTTTTACCGGCGCGTCTGCGGCATCCGCTATAAACACGTCTATCGCGCCTCTGACGTTAATGCCCTGAAAATCCATTTTCCCGATTTCCTTTTCGCCGGGGATGCCGTTTCCGACGATTGTTTTGTCTCTTCCGAAGGTGACCGTATTGCCTCCGTTGGAGTTGACGCTGATGCAGCCGGCCATGAAGGCAAGGACGACTGCCGCGAATGAAGTAATAACTGTTCTTTTCATTATGAAATATGTTTAATGTTGTTGTATATATCAGTTAGACGAATAAGTCCGGGTAATGTTACATTTTTTTCTTGTCGACTATGGCGCAGACCAGCGAATCGCCGGTAACATTTACCGCAGTGCGCAGCATGTCGAGGGGACGGTCGATGCCGAGTATCAGCGCAAGTCCTTCGGCCGGTATGCCTACCGACATCAAGACCATTGTCAGTATGACGAAGCTGCCGCCCGGTATGCCGGGAGTGCCGATGGACGAAATTACGGTCATGCCGATTACGGTCAGCAGTTGCGACAGGTTCAGGTCGACGCCGAGCGCCTGCGCTATGAACAGGACGGCGATCGTCTGATAGCAACTCGTGCCGTCCATATTGATGGTAGCGCCTATCGGGAGGATGAACGACGCCGTTTCCCGCGATACGCCGAGGTCGTTTTCGACGACGTTCATCGTTATCGGCAGTGTGGCCGAGCTGCTGCTTGTCGTGAAGGCAAACAGCTGGACGGGGTACATCGCTTTCAGGAACTTGACGACCGTCAGCCTTGTAAAGAAGTGCACCAGAACCGGATATATAACGAACATGATGAACAGAAGCGCGAACACAATAACGAGTGCATAGACGCCAAGCGCGGAAAATATGCTCGAATCGCCCTGAAAGTCTATGACGATGCCTGCCATCAGCGCCGCTACGCCGTAAGGGGCGAACATTATGACGTAGTCCACCATTTTGAGGACAATGTCGTTCAGGCTGTCGAACAGTTGCACGACCGGCGCTATCCTGTCTTTTTTGAGCGTCAGGGCGGCGATGCCCAGAAACAGGGCGAAAAATATCACTTGCAGCATCTTCGAGTTGTCGCCAAGAGAGTTGAAGATGTTGTTCGGAACAATGTCTTCGAGGAAACTGAGCGGTCCCTGCCGTTTCGACTGCGCGGCGATGATTTCCTTTTCGGCGGCTTTTTCGCGATACTCGTTTTGGATATGTTCTACCTTCGATTTATCGACCATATTGCCCGGACGTGTCAGCAGGCCGAGCGAAAGGCCGATTGATACTGCAATGACCGTCGTAATCAGGTACAGGCCGATGGTCTTGCCGCCAATCCTTGAAAAGGAGTGAATGTCTTTCAGTCCGATGAGACCCTTGACTAACGAGATAAAAACCAGCGGTACGGCTATCAGTTGCAAAAGCCGTATGAACAGCCGTCCCCAGGGGTAAAGCCAGTCGTTGACCAGATGGCTGCAATTCAGTTTCAATGCTATGATACCGATGACGATGCCCGCTACCATTCCCAGCAATATCCGTAGATACAGGGGTATTTTCCTAATTGTCTTTCTTTTTTTCATCAATATGTTCTATAAGATTAGATTGTTTAAAGCTGTGGCATACATGTCGAAGGCGTTCGGGCGCCCCGGTGATGTTGCGAAGGTAAAAGCTCAAAAAATGTTTGTCGTAAAAGTCTTTCATCAGTAATATTTTTTCTGCAAAAGTATGGAAATATTTTAAAATTCGCAAGCAATGGGGGAGAAATTGAAAATTGTTTGTTCCTGTCATGTCGTGTCGACCGGAGCGACAGGGGAGCGAAACGGAGAGATCTGTTCGGAGGCTGTCTTAAAAGTGCTTTTTATCCACGAATTACACGAATTTTCACGAATGTAGCAAAATATATTCTTGATAAAGCGCTTGCGTTTCGTGCAAATTCTTGTAATTCGTGGACTTTTATGCCTGCGCGTTCAAACACCCATGCCTGCGTGTTTCAATTCCCATTTCGCCAATCCCGCCATCGGGTCGGCTATCACGCATCCGGTCGTCATTCCGAACTCGTCCGCGACGGCGGTCAGTCTGTCGCGGAATATCCAACCGACAGAACCGACGCTGTTGAAGGCATAATCGCGGTAAGCGGGATAATGAGAGACGACGTTGCGGAAAAAATCGCGGAACGAATCGCCGACGATACGCTGTTCGAGGTATTCGTGACCGGCGAGTTCACCCGTCAGGAAGCGCGTAAACGAGGCGCAGTAGCGGTTTGGAGCTGTCGAGGCATGGATTTGTGCTATCAGTTCGTCGCGGCTCAACTTGCAGGCATCGCGAAACGCCGTACGGACGTCTTCGGGCATGTAGCCGCGGATGTAATCGCCAATCAGCCGTTTGCCCATGTAGCCTCCGCTGCCTTCGTCGCCGAGCATGAAGCCGAGAGAATGGATGTGACGGACGATTTCTTTTCCGTCGTAGAGGCAGGAATTGGAGCCTGTGCCCAGAATTGCGGCAAATCCGCCGCTGTCGCCGAGCAGCGCACGCGCCGCGCCGACCAGATCGGAGCATGTTTCGATTTGCGCTTTCGGAAAAACCGCCGACAGCGCATTCCGGATCATATATTTATTGTTTTCGTAGACGCCTGCGCCGTAGTAGGCGACTTTTTCCACGCCGTTACCCTCGAAGCCCTTTTCGGTCAAGACCGGCTCAAGCATCCGCGACAGACTGTTGCCGTCCGTATAACATGGATTGTATCCGCCGGTCACAAACTCGAAACCGGACGAAGCGTTTTCGATAAAACGCCATGTCGTCTTCGTCGAGCCGCTATCTGCTATTAGTATCATATTATTATATTTAATGTATGTATAGCGTGTGTTTCCGTCATTGAATCTGCCGTCATTGCAAGCGGTATCCGTCATTGCGAGTGGTATCCGTCATTGCGTCTGCCATCATTGCAAGCGGTAACCGTCATTGCGAGGAACGAAGCAATCCAGTGATATACAGGGCGCTGGATTGCTTCGTTCCTCGCAATGACGGCAAGCGCAGCCGTTTCCTTCGTCATTCTTCCCATATTTGCCAAACCTGTTTATTAACTTTCCCGCAACGACGGAGGAAAACCTTCAATTTTCAACTATACAAGCTCCGCAAGCGCGGCTTTTATTCGTTTCAGCGCTTCGACTATGCTTTCGTCGGAGACGGCGTACGACAGGCGTATACATTCGGGTGAGCCGAAGGCGGCGCCTCCTACCGTTGCCACGTGTCCGACTTCGAGCAGGTACATCGACAAGTCGGCGGCGTTGCCGATTGTGCGTCCGGCGGCGCTCTTGCCGTAATAACTGCTTACTTCCGGAAATACGTAAAACGCGCCTTGCGGCGTATTCACCTTAATGTCCGGTATCTCGCCGCATAACTTTACCGTCAGGTCTCGACGGCGCAGGAATGCACGGCGCATCTCCTCGACGCACGACTGGTCGCCCTGCAAGGCGGCTACCGATGCTTTCTGGGCTATCGAACTTGCTCCGGACGTATACTGTCCCTGCAATTTGTTACACGCCTTCGCTATCCACAGCGGCGCGGCAATATATCCGATGCGCCATCCGGTCATGGCATAAGCCTTGGATACGCCGTTGACGACGACTGTGCGGTCTTTTACGGCGTCGAACTGCGCTATGCTCTCGTGTTTGCCGACGTAGTTTATGTGCTCGTATATTTCGTCCGAGATGACGGTGATGTCCGGATGTCCGGCAAGCACGGCGGCAAGTCCCTTCAGTTCATCGCGGCTGTAAACGCTTCCGGTGGGATTCGAGGGCGAACAGAGGATAATCGCCCTTGTCCGGGGCGTGACGGCGGCTTCGAGTTGCGCGGGCGTAATCTTGAAGTCCGCATCTATACCGGTCTTTATTATCACGTTTGTGCCTTCCGCGAGTTTCACCATTTCGACATAACTGACCCAGTACGGAGCCGGAACTATCACTTCGTCGCCCGGTCCGACGACGCTCAACAGGACGTTGCAAACCGACTGTTTA
>JAITPH010000096.1 GCA_031289515.1 Tannerella sp. | reverse complement strand
TTCACCCTTCCGGCTTCCAATGTAGCCGTTACGGCTGTCTTTGCAAAAACGCAAGCTGCAAAGGATGCTGAAGCAGTTGCAGACGCAAAGGCTCTGATCGAATCGAGCTATTTCGATGTGACGCAGGCAACCGCCAATACGGAGGCTGAACTGAAAGCATGGTTAGTTGCCCGAATCAATGCCATTGTCGGCGTTACGGTATCGGCAGCGGACATTACGATAAGCGGTTTCCATGCAGCTACGGAAGGCGTTTGGGGCAATGTCTGGGGAACTGACGGCGGATTTACGTTTACCGTGAAACTGTCGCAGGGCGCAAGCCGCGCTACAACGGCGCCTGTTGATGGCGTCATCTACGCTACGCCCGCACCAACCGGAACGGAAGAAGTCGCAGCCGGAGCATTGACGGTAACACCGACCGACGGCGGATTGCTTGTACGCGGTATCGTTATCGGCGAGCAACTGAGCGTATATAACCTGCGCGGACAACTGCTCTACAACGTCAAGGCGACCTCTACCGAACAGCGCATTGATCTGCGTGAACGCGGTATATATGTTATTGTAAGCGGCGAAAACAGCGTTAAAGCCGTTTATTAGTTGAAAATTGTCAAATTACTATTGACTATTTACGATTGACTATTAATAATTGATTGAGAACTTCCCCCTGTCGTACTTGTATGGCAGGGGGAGTTTTTTTTTGCTGCATCCGGTCGACATGACACCCTTTCATCATTCTTCCTTTTTGCTAAACCCGTTTAGTAACTTTCTCGCAATGACGGCAGGCCGTCCTTTGTTTGGCGTAACGTTTGCGAGTTTCGTAATTATAGGGATGGATTTAAAGACGGATATTGCGGGCTTCGCGAATCCTGCCGATACTTGATGCGGCGGGAATAATATCCAATACTTCGATGCGCTCGTTCGTAATCCGGTAAACAATCAAATGAGCGTCAAGAATGATGTTGCGGTACATTCGGCTCTTGGTGGCAAGATGGCGACATTCGGGGTACACGGCATAATATTCGGAAAGCGTATCCAGAGATTGCATGATTTGTTGCAGGTAACGTTCAGCCTGAAAGTAGCCAAACGTATCAACAGTATAATCGTAAATATGTATACGACTTGCTTTGAATTTGTCGCTTAGGTCAACCGGCTTGCGAGATACGCTTTCTTCCATGCTTCAAATTCCCTGTTAGCTTCTTCCAATGGCGTAAAATGTCCCTGCTCGATTTGATGAAAGTGTTCCCACCACTCTTCCTGCGTGCCGTGAAACGGAACATTTGGATTCCATCCGTCGTCCGGCGAAGTTTTTGCGCTCGCGTTTCCGTATGCCACAGCAGGCTCGCCGACTGTCATTGGCGCTTGATCTTCGGTGTTATACTGTTTCTTTGACATAGCTGAATTATTTCTTAGTATGCCGCAAAGATACAATCGAAAATCGAGAATCAAAAATTAAATGTCATATATAATGATGGGGAGGATACCTGCAATGACGGACACGCCAATTGTCAATTATCAAAGAGCCGACATGTTTTTTTATCTGGAAATCTTGACTTTTTCAAAATAAACAAGTAAATTTGCACCGTGAACTAAATTTTGCGAATATGGACTATTCTTTTTTGGATTTTCTAACACTCATCGGCGCTCTCGGCATGTTCCTCTACGGAATGAAGATTATGAGCGAAGGCCTTCAGAAGGTTGCAGGCGATAGAATGAGAAGTATACTGTCTGTTATGACTACCAACCGCGTAACAGGCGTTCTGACCGGTGTTCTTATTACGGCGCTCATTCAGTCGTCGAGCGCCACGACGGTCATGGTAGTCAGTTTCGTGAATGCCGGACTGCTCAACCTCGCACAATCCATCAGCGTCATCATGGGCGCTAACGTGGGTACTACGGTTACGGCATGGATCATCTCGCTTTTCGGATTTAAGGTCGATATAAGCGTATTTGCAATTCCAATCATCGGGCTGTGTATTCCGCTCATCTTCTCGAACAACAGCAAACGCAAGTCGTGGGGCGAATTTCTCATGGGTTTTGCCCTGCTTTTCCTCGGACTTGCCTATCTGAAAGATTCCGTTCCCGACCTGAAAGGCAATCCTGAAATACTGTCGTTCATACAAAACTACACGTCCATGGGCTACGGCTCAATCCTGATATTCCTCTTTATCGGCGGTTTGATGACGGTGATAGTCCAGTCGTCGAGCGCGACGGTCGCCATCACTCTTATAATGTGCACAAAAGGCTGGATACCGTTCGAAATGGCAGCCGCAATGGTGCTCGGCGAGAATATCGGAACGACGATAACCGCAAATATCGCAGCCATTTCGGCAAACGTTCCGGCGCGGCGAGCCGCATTAGCCCATTTCATGTTCAACATATTCGGCGTCTGCTGGATGCTTGCGCTCTTCTATCCGTTCACGAGCGCCATATCGTGGCTTGTTACGCACTACGGACCCGGCAATCCGTCGGAACTGACCGATTTCCTGAGCGTCCTAAGTCCCGAAACGATAGAACAGATAACGTCCGGCCGCGAGGTGACCGACCCGGGCCTTGCAGCCTTGCAGCAGCAAGTCATGTCGCTTCAGGTATCCGTCTCGTTCGGTCTGTCGCTCTTCCATACCATGTTCAACATTATTAATATATGTATAATGATATGGTTTGTCAAACTGTACGTGCGAATCTGTTCCTACGTCATCAAGACCAAAAAAGACCAGAATGAAGAAGAATTTCAGCTCAAATTCGTGTCCGCCGGCATTCTTTCGACGTCGGAGCTGTCGCTCTTGCAGGCGAAACAGGAAATAGCGCTGTACGGAAAGCGCGTGCACCGCATGTTCGGCATGGTCAAAGACCTGTATTATGAAACGGACACCGACAAGTTCAACAAGATATACCTGCGGATAGACAAGTACGAACAGATTAGCGACCGCATGGAGCTGGAAATAGCCGCCTATCTGACGAAAGTGCTCGAAGGCCGGTTGAGCGCGCAGGGCAAGGAAAACATACGGATAATGTTGCGCGTCATTTCGGAGATAGAAAGCATCGCCGATTCGTGCAACAATCTATCCAGAGCCATCAAGCGCCGGAACGACGGCAAATCCGTCTTCCTCGACAGCCAGAATCGCAACATCGACAACATGTTCTCGCTCGCCGAAAAGGCGGTAGTCCACATGAACGGCATACTCGAAAAGCCCGAACAGGACATTACGCGCGAAGACCTCAACATCACAATCAACATCGAGAACGAGATAAACAATTATCGCGACCAGTTGAAGAACGACAACCTCGAAAACATAGACACCCGCAAGTATCGTTACTCCGATGGCGTCTATTATATGGACATAGTCGCCGAGTGTGAGAAACTGGGCGACTATGTCATAAATGTAGTTCAAACGGTTGTCAGGAAATAACCGGATTGTCAGGGGACAGGCGTCGACGCCGGTTTGCCGAGCGTTTTCCGGTAAAGTTCCCTGTCTTTCAGAACTTCGATAGCTTTCAGCAGCGTCGGGTCGTTTTTTAGATTTTGCTGCATTTCGCCGTACTGAAAGTAGTAACGTTTTACGATTTCGGCGGAAAGGATGCGTTTGATTTCCTTCCTGTAACGGTCGAGGTCTCTTTCGAGATCAGGCTTCAGGCGGTCTTCCAGAGCCGTGAAAAGCGTCGAGTCGCCATCCGAATAGCCCTCAAATCCGGCAATATCCTTCAGCGTTTTCAGTGCGTTTACGCTTTGGCGGTCGTATTGGAAATTCTTCCCAATTATATATTTCTTAAACGCCTCATAATCCTCGTCGGAATAGACAAAATCCTCTACCGGCGGAATCGTCTTGTGATTAATCGTCCAGTCGGTCACGTAGTCGAACAGGATATAATCCCGATCGACATAAAGATAGTACAGCATGGTAGGCATCTTTTCCTCGTCGACCTCAAAATCGGGACGAATACCGCCGCCGTCGCGTACCGGACGTCCGTTTGCGGTATAAAAAACGGAAGTCAGGCTGTCCGGAATTGCGGCTGCGCTACCGTCCGGATTGCGGTGAATGTAGTCAAGCTGCTGAATACATCTGCCGCTCGGAATGAAATATTTGCTTTGCGTCACTTTCAATTTGCCGTCGTAAGGCAGGTCGTGCGTCGTTTGCACAAGTCCTTTGCCGAACGACCGCTGTCCGACGAGGACGGCGCGGTCGAGGTCTTGCAGCGCGCCGGCGACTATTTCCGAAGCCGAAGCCGAAGAGCCGTTTGTCAGCACGGCTATCGGCATGACCGTATCGACAGGCTCGTTGTAAGTGCGGAAAGTCCTGTCCCACCGGCTTACTTTTCCTTTCATCGTCAGCGCCTCCTTTCCCTTGGGAACGAAAAGACCGACAATCTTAACGGCGCTTTCGAGTATTCCGCCTCCGTTATCGCGCAAATCGAGTATCAGAGATTCGATATTGCGGTTTTGTCGGAGGTCTTCGTATGCCGCCTTCACTTCCTGTGCGCTTTTATCGTTAAAGCCGCTTAGGTAGATATACCCTGTACCGTCGCCGTAAACGCCGTAATAAACGACCTGATCGACGACGATTTTCTTGCGGACGAGCGTAAATTTGCGCGGTTTCTTTTCGCCCGGTCGCTGAATATTCAGCGTCAGCTTCGTATTGGGCACGCCCTTGAGCAATTCGCTCACCTTGTCCGACGCCAGACCGACGGCGTTTGTCGAATCGACTGCCAGAATCCTGTCGCCCGCTTTCAGTCCGGCTTCTGCCGCCGGCATGTTTCTGTAAGGCTCGACGATGACTGTTCCGCCGTCGCGATAGCGTATCATGGCGCCTATTCCGCCATATTCGCCGGTCGTGACGATGTTAAAATCCTCCATTTCGTCTTCGGGAATATACTCCGTATAAGGGTCAAGTCCCTTCAGAATAGCATCTACTCCGCGACGCATAGCCTTACGCATGTCAATCGTATCAACGTAAAACATCTCCAACTCCTTTATCAGGGCGTTGAAAATATCCAGTTGCTTGCTTACTTCAAAACGATTGTCATCGTCTTTTCCCCTGTTTGCAGTCTGCGTTCCGGCTGCGGGAGTCTTGTTTTCCTGTGCATACATGCCGCACACACAAAGAAATGTCAATAATAGACTTAATTTTATCTGTCTCATTCTTTTAAATTTTTCTCTAAAAACGGCGTAAATATAGTCAATATTACGCTAACAATCTCAAAATGTCGCTAACTTTCATCTTTATTTTTGCCCAGCGGTCAGGGAATATCTGCGCTCCGACGGTCTCAATTACGTTTGCAGACAGCGAAGCGCCGATTTCTGCCGACTGTTCCAACGTCGCACGGTTGGAATATCCGTACAGAAAACCTGCGGCAAAATTATCGCCTGCGCCGGTAGTATCGACGACGTTGCACTCCAAAGCCGCCTGATGCACGGTTTTGCCGTTGCTGCTTACGAGTACGCCGTCCTTGCCTACCGTAACGACCGATATTTCGACTTCTTTCGCTATTATAGCCGACGATTCGAGCGCCGGGCGTCCGGTATATGCTTCCGCCTCGCTTTCGTTCGAGAAAAGTATGTCCACATAAGCCGGTACGACTTCTTTCAGCATGTCTCTGAATCCGTTTACGATATTAAAGTTCGACAGGTCTAAAGCTATTTTCAGACCTGCGTTCTTTGCGCGTTTCAGGATGGGCAGGAATAATTTCTCATTTGATATAAGATAGCCTTCGATGTAGATGCAATCGTATTTTTGGAGTATTTCGTCCGGAATTTCCCCGTCTGCCAGCGTAGCGGCGGGTCCGAGAAATGTAGTCATAGTGCGTTCGCCGTCGGGCGATATGAGCACCGTCGAGCATCCCGATATTCCTTCCGTCCTGACGAAAAACGTGTCTACGCCTGCTTTCTCAGTCTCTGCCTCATAAAATCTTCCGGCGTCGTCGTTCCCGATTTTGCCGATATATCCCACTTCAGCGCCGAGACTTGCCAAAGCTCTCATAGTGTTGCATACCGAGCCTCCGGGAGCCTCGAAGCGTTGCAGTCCCGACTGCGCTTTCTGTATTTCTCTCATTCCGGATTCGTCGATCAAATCCATTGCGCCTTTCTTTACGCCCATTAATGCAAGCGTCTCGTCGCTTTCGAGGCGAAGCAGGACGTCTAACAAAGCGTTTCCTATTCCAATTATTTTCATACGTAAAAAATTTTTTTTGCAAATATATTGCATATTTAAAAAATACCATGTATCTTTGCACCGCAATTCTGAAGATTATCACTCTTCCTTAGCTCAGTCGGTTAGAGCATCTGACTGTTAATCAGAGGGTCCTTGGTTCAAGTCCAAGAGGGAGAGCAAAAAAAAAGTCTTATGGTTTCCCGTAAGGCTTTTTTTTTCTGAAGATAGATAAACCTCTTCCATACGGCGCATCATTTACTCTTCTCTCTTAGATAACTCTTCCGCTTCCTTTGCTGCAATATCCGCCGCTCCCTTTGCTGCAATATCCGCCGATTTTTTTGCTCTTAACTCCTCAAGATAAACAAAATAGCTTTTCTTGCCCAGTATTGCCCGCGGCATGTGATTGCTTACGGAATTGCTGTATTTGAAAAAGTCCGTATACTTTTCATAAAGATTGACTTTGAACTTCTCCATGAACGTATCGTAATCTTCCATTTCAAAGCTGAACGGATTGTAAAAGAAATTGCTCTCAAACGCACTGGCATACTTTACCAAAGCGTTGATAAACTTTTTCTTGTCTTTCTTGAAGTAGTTGGTTATGTAATTTGAGCTTGTCAACGCCTGATTGTTGAACGTCCAGTCGGCGAAATCTTCTATCCGGTCGTATTTCTTTGGTCTGTCGGGACTTTTCGGTCTTCCGAGACTTCTTTTCTTCCGAACAGCCGGAACTTCCGAAATATCCGACGCTTCCGTACTTTCTTCCGCAATTACCGGAACGTCCTCAATTACTGCCGGAGCAACCTCAATATTTTTTTCGGCTTTCGGTTTTCTTCCGACAGTTGTCTGCCCTTTGCCTCTGCCTCTTTTTGGCGTGGCTTCTTCTATAGGCGCAACTTCTTCGACCGCTTTTACTTCTTCAACCGACTTTACTGCTTCTTCGACCGGTTTCGCTTCTGCTCTTAGCGCTTTCAACGCTTTCAGGCGGAATTTCCTTTTTTCTTCCGGTGTAGCATTTTCCGGGTAATCGTATTTAGTCTTTCTTATTCTTGTTTGGGTTTGGGGTTCCGGTTCCGGCTTTGCTTCCGGCTCCGGTTTCGTTTCCGCGATTGCTTCCGGTTTCGGCTTCTCCTCTTTTTCGGGCGTCTTCGCTACAACTTTATCTTTCTTCTGCCCTGTGAATGGATTATAACCGTGATCCTGTTCATAATCATTGGCATACTCGGTTACGGCTGAGATAAAATTGTCTCTTACAATCTTGAAAAATGTTTCAACGAATTTCGACCTCTTCCCTTTGCCTCCGATAAACCAGTCTACAATGCTTGAAACCACATTTTCGGATTGTGGCGGTGGCGGCGCTGCTACTGCTTCAAAGGGCTGTTCGCTGACTGTGGCGGCTTCCGGAACGCTTTCGACAACAGGTTTCTGCCGTT
>JAITPH010000034.1 GCA_031289515.1 Tannerella sp. | reverse complement strand
AATTGTCAATTACTCAATCGTCAGTCTGCGTCTCCGAATATTCCTTGAGGAGTTTTTCCTGAACATCGGTCGGCACTAACTCGTAGGAAGCAAACTTCATCACAAACGAAGCGCGGCCGCCGGAAATCGAACTCAACGAAGTAGAATAGCTCGCCATCTCTTTAAGAGGCACTTTAGCCATCAGTTTTTCGTAGCCCTTCTCGCTGCTCATTCCCATTATCAGAGCGCGGCGTCCCTGCAAATCGCTCATTACGTCGCCCATGAAATCGCCCGGAACAAGCACTTCAATGTCGTAAACAGGCTCAAGAATCTTGGGAGCAGCATCCTTGAAAGCCATGCTGAACGCATTTCGTCCGGCAAGAAAGAACGATATTTCATTGCTGTCCACCGGGTGCATCTTGCCGTCGTAGACGCATACGCGCACGTCGCGGGCATACGAGCCGGTAAGCGGGCCCTGTTCCATACGCGCCATTATGCCTTTCAGGATTGCAGGCATGAAACGCGAGTCGATAGAGCCGCCCACAATACTGTTGATGAATACCACCTTGCCGCCCCAGTCGAGGTCGACAATCTGCGTATCGCGCACGCTGATTTTAAATTCCTGTCCGCCGAAGCGATAAACGGTAGGAGCAGGCATCCCTTCGTAATATGGCTCGATTATCAAATGCACCTCGCCGAACTGACCGGCGCCGCCCGACTGCTTCTTGTGGCGATAGTCCGCGCGCGCCGTCTTCGTAATAGTCTCGCGATACGGTATCTTAGGCTCGATATATTCTATCGCAATCTTGTCATTGTTTTCTATACGCCATTTCAGCGTGCGAAGGTGAAATTCGCCCTGTCCAGATACAATCATCTGTTTCAGTTCCTTCGACTGCTCAATCAGCCATGTCGGGTCTTCTTCGTGCATGCGGGTCAGTATCTCGCTCAACTTCTCCGAATCGGATTCATTGACGGCTTTTATTGCGCGACGGTATTTCGGCTCCGGATAGCGTATGAAATTGAATTTGTAATCGCAACCCTTGCCGTTAAGCGTGTTCCCAAGTCGAACGTCCTTGAGTTTCACCGTTGCGCCAATGTCGCCGGCGACCATTTCCGGCACTTCCGTGCGGGTCTGTCCGTCCACGACAAACAACTGTGCCGTGCGTTCTTTCGATCCGCGGTCTACATTCTGCAAATCGTCGCCCGACTTCACCTTGCCCGAAAGCACCTTGAAATAAGACACCTGTCCGATGTGCGGCTCTATCGTCGTCTTGAAGAAGAAAACGCTTGTCGGTCCCTCGGAATCGGGCGTTACTTCCTTGCCGTCGGTCGTCACGAGACGCGGCATCTTGTCCGTGCACGGCACCACGTTTCCAAGAAATTCCATCGTGCGGCGCACGCACATATCGCGCTCGGCGCATACGCAGAAGACCGGGAACATGCCGCGCGTAACAAGACCGGCGCGTATGCCTTCACGCATCTCGTCTTCGGTCAGCGTGCCCTGATCGAAAAATTTCTCCATCAACGAATCGTCGTGCTCAGCTGCCGCTTCTATCAGGGCATGTTGCAATTCGGTCGCCCTGTCCATCTCGTTTTCGGGAACGTCAAGCACTTCCGGCACTCCGCCTTCGGGTTTCCAGCGGTACATCTTCATCTTCAAAACGTCTATAACCGAATTGAACGACGTGCCGCATGTCACCGGATACTGTATCTGCACGATCTTGCTGCCGTAATTCTCTTTCAACTGCGCCACAACCGAATCGTAATCGGCCTTGTCGTTGTCAAGCTGATTGAGGACGAATATCACCGGCTTGTGAAACTGCTCGGTATAGCGGAACTGGTTTATAGTACCCACTTCGACGCCATACTGCGCATTTATCACCATCAGGGCGGTGTCCGTAACGTTCAGCGCCGAAACTGCTCCTCCTATGAAATCGTCCGAGCCGGGACAATCTATGAAATTGAGCTTAAATCCATTCCATTCGACGCTAAAAAGAGTGGAGAAAACAGAGTATCCGTACTCTTTCTCCACCGGAAAATAATCACTGACCGTAGATCCGGCCTTCACTGTACCGCGACGTTTTATAATACCACCCTCGAAGAGCATCGCTTCTGCAAGGGTGGTTTTTCCGGCGCCCGAACTTCCCAATATTGAGATGTTCTTGATTTCACTTGTCTGATAAACTTTCATCTTAATTCAATTTTATTTGTTATTTTGGTAATAATATCCTCTGAAAATTTTTGCAAAGTAAGAATATTTCAAGGATTTAAGCGTCAAATATTATCTGTTTCAAAACTATGTTATTAAACAGATGACAAATCAGGCTGAATAAATCGCACATTCACAGGTTATTTTTTCTATCTTTGCGCCCGATAAAACAACCCAAAAACCATAAACTATGCAAACAGAGCAAATATTGGCTTCATTAGAAGCAAAACATCCGGGAGAACGCGAGTACATGCAAGCGGTAAAAGAAGTGTTGATAAGTATTGAGGATGTATATAACGAACATCCGGAATTTGAAAAAGCGAAAATTATAGAAAGGCTTGTCGAGCCTGACCGTATACTTGCCTTTCGTGTGCCTTGGGTAGACGATAAGGGAGAAGTTCATGTCAATCTCGGCTATCGCGTACAGTTTAACAACGCAATCGGTCCGTACAAGGGCGGACTGCGGTTTCATGCGTCGGTGAATCTCTCTATCCTCAAGTTTCTCGGCTTCGAGCAGATTTTCAAGAACGCCCTGACTACGCTTCCCATGGGCGGCGCTAAAGGCGGCTCGGACTTCTCTATCAGAGGCAGAAGCGACGCCGAAATAATGCGTTTCTGCCAGTCTTTTATGTCGGAACTGTGGCGCAATCTGGGTCCCGACACCGACGTTCCGGCAGGCGATATAGGCGTTGGCGGTCGCGAAATAGGCTATCTGTACGGTATGTACAAGAAACTGTCGCGCCAGCATACAGGCACTATCACCGGCAAAGGGCTTGAGTTTGGCGGCTCTATCCTGCGACCGGAAGCTACCGGTTTCGGCGGATTATACTTCGTAAACCGCATGTTGCAGGAACACAACATGCTTATTAAAGGCAAGACCATCGCGCTTTCCGGCTTCGGAAACGTTGCCTGGGGAGCGGCTATCAAAGCTACCGAAATGGGCGCTAAAGTTGTAACCATCTCCGGTCCCGACGGCTACATCTACGACCCCGACGGCATCAATGGAAAGAAGATTGATTACATGCTCGAACTGCGCGCTTCGGGCGAAGACATCGTCGCTCCTTATGCCGACGAGTTTGAAGGCGCTACTTTCTTCCCCGACAAACGTCCGTGGGAACAGAAAGTCGATATAGCCCTGCCCTGCGCTACGCAAAACGAACTCGACGCCGACGACGCGCGTACATTGATTGATAACGGCACAAAATGCGTTGCCGAGATTTCAAATATGGGCTGTACCGCCGAAGCTGTAGACTTGTTTATCGGGAATCGTTTCCTTTTTGCGCCGGGCAAAGCGGTCAATGCAGGCGGCGTCGCCACATCGGGACTTGAAATGACGCAAAATGCAATGCACATTTCATGGACGCCCGAAGAAGTCGACAACAAACTGCACCAGATAATGAGTGACATCCACCGCCAATGCGTAGAGCACGGTCGCGAAGGCGACTACGTAAACTACGTCAAGGGCGCAAACATAGCCGGATTCATGAAAGTAGCCAAATCCATGATGGCGCAAGGAGTCGTTTGAGAATTGACAATGGACAATGGAGGAAAGCTATGCCGATCGGGATAGGTAACCGTCATTGGTAGGAACGAAGCAATCCAGCGCCTTGTATATCCGGATTGCTTCGTTCCTATAATGACGAAAACGCGCAAATGCTATGCCAATAAAGGACAGTCTGCCGTCATTGCGAGGAACGAAGCAATCCAGCGCCCTGTATTTTCCGGATTGCTTCGTTCCTCGCAATGATGGCAAGCGCAGACGGTTTCTATTAGTCATTCTTCCTTTTTGCCAAACTCGTTTAGTAACTTCCTCGCAATGACGTAAATACCTGCTTTGAAACATTCCCAAAGCAAAACAGATAAGCACAGCGATAGCATGAGCCCTTTTCCGGCAGGTAAGCGATAGCGCAAATACTATGTCCTTGCGGAGACTTGCAAAATTTATTTATACCGCGTCAGAAGCCCTGAAATAAAGGGTGATTAAATATATTTTAAAAAAAAATCAAGAAAATATTTGCTATATTCAAAAATAGATGTAACTTTGTGCCAAAATATAATCAAATGTTACATCGAATAACAGACATCTCGGCTTTAGACTTTTTTAACGTCCAAAATTTGGATGTTAAGGGATATTTTTTAGAGAGAGAGAGAGAGAGAGAGAGAGAGAGAGAGAGAGAGAGAGAGAGAGATGCGCAGGCGTATATATATATGTACGCACCCGCGCTCAATATAGCCAAACAAGTTTTTTAAATACAAAATCCTTTCGTTGTTTCTATCAAAAACAGCTGAAAAAAGGGGATATTTTTTTGCGTGAATACATTTACCGCACGAGTAAATGTATGCCATTGTCATGTCGGTACAATTGCGAAAGATTTCGAATCAATAACTGTCTATATAATAAAAATTAATGCCTATGAAAATTGGAATAAAACATTTACCGCTACCGCCGTTAAGGCAATTATTAGTCTTGATGTGCGTGTTTGGATTGAGTTTCGGTACTGACCTGTATGGTCAGACGCGAAAAGTTACCGGAACCGTAAGCGACGATGGGGGTGAAACCTTACCGGGAGTAAGCATCATGGTGAAGGGTACTACTCAGGGAATAACGACTGACATAAACGGTCATTACTCCATTAATGTATCAAGTGACGAGGACATACTTGTGTTTTCATATCTGGGTTTTTCCAAACGGGAAATCAAGATTGGAAATCAGCAAAACCTCAATGTCACTTTGTCGGAGAGCATAACGGAAATAGAAGAAGTGGTGGTGGTTGGCTACGGCGTACAAAAGAAAGAAAGCTCCGTGGCAGCTATCAGTCAGGTAAAGGGCGACGACATGCTGAAAATGGTAACTACCAACGTCGCCAATGCCCTGTCGGGACAGATTGCAGGCGTAAGTGTCGTTCAAAGTTCGGGGAAACCCGGCGAGGACGCAGGAGATATCTACATCAGGGGCCGCTCTTCTTGGGAATCAAGCGCTCCCTTAGTGATGGTGGACGGCGTCGAACGGAATTTCAACAACATTGACCCGAACGAAATTGAGACCCTTTCCGTCCTGAAAGATGCTTCCGCTACTGCCATCTTCGGTGTACGGGGCGCCAACGGCGTCATCCTGATTACCACTAAACGCGGCACAAAAGGCGGGGTAAAGGTGAACGCAACGGCTGAAACTATCGCCAAACAGTCCATAAATATTATCGCCCCGATGAATAGTTATGCCACGGCGCTGGTGATGAACGAAGCCTACAAAAACGACAATAACTGGGGTAGCCTGCTTTCGAACAGCACGATGGAACATTATCGCACACAGGATATGCCTTACGTCTATCCCAGCACCAACTGGCAGGAATTAATGCTCAAAGAAACAGCGTTTTCCCAGCAGTACAATGTCAATATTTCGGGCGGAACCGATTATGCAAGAATCTTTGCTTCGGTAAGTTACCTGTATGACGGCGATATCATCAAAACGGAGAAACAGCCGACTTACAACCCTACATACGAGTTCGATCGCTATAATTACAGGTTCAATATTGATGCCGACCTGACCAAAACCACGCTGCTTTCATTGGATGCGGGGGGATTCGTCAGTATAACCAATTCGCCGTATGAGACCAATTTACAACGTGTGTACCGACCGATCTACATGCTGGGACCCATGGTTGCGCCCGCCGAATATCCGGCAGAGGTGTTGATAGATTATCCCGACCCGACCCGTCCCGACGAAACGGGGAGAAGAATAGCCGGAACAGGTAACGTAAATTCGGAAAATCCGATGATCGGCAATAATTACAGCGGGCAACGAACCATCAAAAAAACCGATCTGAATGCTACCCTCCGCCTGAAACAGGACCTCAACTTTATCACCCAAGGGCTTTCGTTGAATGCAAAAGTGGCATATACGCACAATATGGCTTATGTCAGGGCATGGTCGTATGATGCAATTTCGTACCATCTAAATCCGGATGGCTCGTGGGTACGCTACAAGGGACGCGGCGGCAACATCGACGGCGAAGCGCCTGCTACGCCGGTCAACGCCGAGGGAGAATCCGTCTCCGGCGATCCCTTCAGAAGTTGGTATTTTGAAGCTTCAGTCAATTATGCGCGAAACTTCGGCAAACACGCTGTCAGCGGATTAATACTGGGACAACGCAGAAAAAACCAGACCAACGTAGCTTTCCCCAGATTTGAAGAAGGCATTATCGGGCGTGCAACCTACGACTACGACACACGCTACCTGTTTGAGGTGAACATGGCATACAACGGATCGGAACAGTTCGCTCCCCAAAACAGGTATGGATTTTTCCCTTCATACGCCGTGGGCTGGAACCTGCACAACGAAAAGTTTTTCAATCCGCTAAAGCCAATTGTAAGCAGGGCGAAAATCAGAGCCTCCTACGGCGAAGTGGGCAGCGATGCGTCGTCCAACCGATGGCTCTACACATCGTCATACGTCAACGGTGCGGCCGTATATGGCAGCGACAAGTACTGGGCAGGCACGCCGACGGCAACAGGCCCTTCCATCACAGCCATTGTGGAAGAAGCGGCAGCCAATGCCAACGCCAAATGGGAAAGAGCCGTCAAGCAGGATATCGGTGTGGAACTGGCTTTCCTGAAAAGCAACATGTTTGTTCTCACAGTGGACTTTTTCAAAGAACACAGAGACCAGATCCTGCTTAGCAGATTGTCGGTGCCCGCATGGTTCGGCGTAGGCTCGAAACAGCAAAACCTCGGCGAAACCGAAACCAAAGGCTATGAAGTAGAACTGAAATTCCAGCAAACCGTTGCTAACGAATTCTATTATTGGCTGAAACCTTCCGTCAGTTTCAGCGACAACCGCATCATTTCGCGCGACGAACCGATGTATAAACCCGAATACCAGAAACAGGAAGGTCATCGCATCGGAACATTGTTCGGATACGTATCCAGAGGCATGATACAAAATGTGGACGAGCAGATGAACTCCATCAGCTATGGCGGAGCCTTGATGGGGCTGGGCGATTCGCAATGGGTGGATTTCAACGGCGACGGGCTGATCGACGAGAACGATCAGGTACCATTGGGCTATTCTGCTCAATATCCGTTGTACAATTACGGACTGGGCGGCGGTTTCAGGTTCCGCAACTTTGAATTTGACTTTCTGCTTCAGGGCGTCAGCCATTTCAGCAAGTTTGTTATTGACGCTTATGCATGGCCCCTCCACCGGCTGGGCAATCACGTGTTCGAATATCAGCTGGATACATGGAGTCCCGACAATCGCAATGCACAATTTCCGGCGTACCACTTCGACGCCAACCGTACGCATAATAACGTCGGCGACGGAGCGGTGAGAACCACCAACCTGTACGACGGCTCATATATCCGCCTGAAATCGCTCAGCCTGGGTTATAACTTGCCGAAGGAAACGGTCAGCAAACTGAAACTGGAAAAATTATCCGTCTATCTGCGCGGTAACAACATTTTTACATGGGCGTCCGATTATCCGCTGGCGGACCCGGAAGCTAGCGACGTAGGCAACGATGGACGGCTTGTTAACGGGTATTATCCCATGCTAAAAAGAATTTCATTCGGTTTACAAATTGGTTTTTAATTAATGAATAAAAATAAAAATAAAATGATATGAAAAGCATTACTTTCTTTCAAAAACGATGGAACCGCGGAATCTTGAATATTGGGATCCTGTTGTCTATGCTGCTCTTCGCGTCGTGTGACAGCGGCTATCTGGACAAAATGCCCGAAGCCGACGGTTACGATTTCGATAAAGTTTTTAAGGATTCCACCAATTACCGGAATTATTGCGAATACTTGGTCATCAATCCTTTCTTTCTGTATTTGCAGAATGGAGTAAAACCATTAGGAAGTTGGGACGACATCACCGATAATTCCATGTCCACGCCTACCTATTCGGGCGTCCCATCCGTGCAATGCCAGATAGGGAATTATTACGCCATGCGCAGCAATGGAGACGCCCCAATGGCTAACAATACAACATGGGAGCAAATATGGAAACATATCCGCGTAGCGAACACCGGCATACGGAATATTGAATATTATCCGGGAGGCGAAACCGGTAAAAACAAAATACTGGGTACGTGTTATTTTTACAGGGCTTTCGCTTATATGGAACTGACGCGCCGCTGGGGCGGAATGCCTTATCTTTACGCGCCCATTGACGCTTCGGATGACATGGATATTCCACGGCTCACCATGCAGGAAACATACAAGCTGGCTGCATTGGATTGCGATTCGGCAGCCATGTATCTGCAAGACGTCATTCCCGCCTCCGAATTTCAACATCCCACACGGATAGCGGCATTGGCAATAAAATCGCGCATCCTGCTTTATGCTGCCAGCGATCAGGCGCGCAATGAAGCAGGCGCAGGCGAAAACCTCTGGGAAGCCGCTGCGCTTGCTGCCGACGAAGCGTTGAAAGCCGCCGAAGGAGTAGGCTACACCTTAGCGGAATGGGGCGCTGCCAACAATGGCGATGACGGGTATTATTATCTTTTCAAGGACGCTCAGGAAGAAATCTACACCACCGAAATTCTTTTCGGCAGAAGAGCGCAAATCAACTGGGGTTCCGACGCTTATATCAATACGATACGTCCGCCCGGAACCTTGTCGGGAAAATATGGCGTAGCCGTCAATCAAAGATTGATAGATTGTTTTGAAATGCAGGCAACGGGACTGCCGATTGACGATCCCGAATCGGGACATGTGGAGCAGAATCCGTATGTGGGTAGGGATCCGCGTTTCGAATATAATATTCTGTACAATAACTCTACCGTAATGAACCGGACGCTGAAAATATGGCAATATGACGAAGGAACAGGGTTGTCGGGTAGCGACGACTGCAAAATCACCGCTCAGGGCGTCCCCGATATGGGATACACGCAAACCGGCTATTATGCAAAAAAATGGATGGGAAAAACGTGGAACGCCGCCACTTTACCACTAGTTTGGCCGTATATTCGCATGGCTGAATTGTACCTGAACTTTGCCGAAAGCGCCGACGAAGCATGGAACAATCCCGCGACAAAGGACGGCAGATGCAAATATTCGGCGGCGGAAGCGGTAAATATGGTGCGCGCTCGCGCCAATATGCCCGACGTACACAGCAAATTTCTGAATCAAAATGATTTCAGGGCAAGAGTACGCAATGAACGCCGCGTGGAGCTATGCTTCGAAGAACACCGTCTGTTCGACCTGCGACGCTGGAAAATAGGCACACAACCCGAATACAGGGATATCTGGCGGATGAGAATCACCAAACTGGCAGCCGGATATGATGCAAACGCCTATCCTACGGGATTCAAATTTGAAAAGGAATTGTTCCTGAGAAGAGTTTACGAAGACCGTCACAATCTGTTTGTTATCAAATTAGACGACACCCGTATCGGTCCTAATTTCAAACAAAATCCGGGTTGGTAAATAAAATTAAATACTTAAAATTTAAAAAAAATGAACGTACTGAAAATATCGTTAGCTTTCATCCTTTTGGTTACAGGCGGATTGATGCCTGTTGCAGCCCAGAAAAATACGGTTCTGACAATAGCGAAAATTGAAGTTGTTGATGAATCCGGCAGTCCTGTACCTTTTGCCGCAGTGTCGTCCGCAAAAAAACGAAATACCTATTTCACTGGGGAAAGCGGCAGGATTACCCTGCAATTACCTTCGGACGACAACGTAAAAATAACGGCGGAAGGTTATAAAACCGCTGTTATTTCCGTTGATAAAGCCGGTAAGATAACGCTCGAAAAAAATCTTACCCGCGACGGCGAAGAGCATAAACTTTATACGTTGTTCGGCGAGACAACCGAACGGCGTACCGTAGGAGCTTATTCAAAAGTGGACGGACGCGACCTGGAAAGCAATCCTACCATGTTTTTCCTCAATTCGCTCGGCGGAAGGCTCAACGGGCTGTTCAGCATGGACAATACGCTGGTGCCCGGCTTCACCACAGCCAATACTTGGCTCAGGGCGCAACAGGGCGACCTGCTGATCATTGTGGAC
The DNA here is from genome assembly GCA_031289515.1 of Tannerella sp. Classification (GTDB taxonomy): domain Bacteria; phylum Bacteroidota; class Bacteroidia; order Bacteroidales; family Tannerellaceae; genus Tannerella. The sequence goes on along the minus strand of JAITPH010000034.1, from coordinate 2,073 downwards.
GGCGTGGAACGCTCGCTGGACTATATCGAACCCGAATCGGTGGAAAGCGTCGAACTGCTGAAAGATGCTTCGTTGAAATCGCTCTATGGAGGGGTCAACGCCGGTGGAATACTGCTGATCAAAACCCGCAGGGGCAAAGCGTTTGAGAACAGCGCCCGCGTAAATGTGCAAACCGGCGTACAGCAGCCGCTCCGTTTGCCCAAGTACCTCAATTCGTATGATTATGCAACGATGTACAATCAGGCGGCAACAGCCAACGGCATGGAGCCTGCTTTCAATGCGGAAGGCTACAAAAGCGGCGACCCGATACTCTATCCCGATGTGGACTACTACGACATGTTTCTGAACAGGCAGATGACCATCACACGGGCCAATATGCAGTATTCGGGCGGAAACGAAAACACGCGCTTCTTTACGCATATCGGTTATCAGACCAACGGCGGGCTTGAAAACTATACCGAATATCCCAACAGGGACAATGTTTATACGATAAGGGGTAACGTGGACAATGTCATTCTGGATTTCATCACCTTCTCTGCCGGATTCAACGCCGCTTTGCAGAACAAATCCTGGCCTAACCTGTCCACCCAGAATTTTTTCAACATGTTGTCGGATACCCGCCCGAATGAATTTCCCGTTTTTATTCCGGGCGCCAATGTCGGACAACCCGAAAAGGATTTTGTACTTGGCGGCACCGGACTGAATCAAAACAATCCTTACGGCGCACTGGTTAACGGCGGTCATGCGGAACGGGAATATTCCTATATCCAAAGCGATTTCACGCTTAACATTGATTTGGACAAATGGGTGAAGGGATTGTCCGTGCGTCCCATGCTCACCTTCGACATGTACAATTATTTCACCTCCACGCAAGGCGAAACATACGTGGTATTCGAGCCTGCCGCCACCGGAGACCCGGATAATCCTGTAGCTTACACCTCGTGGGGACAGGAAACGCGCGCCACCGGCATGACGCGAAGCGGCGCCACCACCAACCGGAACTATGCTTTCAATCTTACGGCAACTTACAACAGGACATTTGGGAAGCACGATATCAATGCGTTGCTGGTATATTTCCAGCAACAGAAAGAATACAATACTCAGGCGCAAAACCTGAAACGGTTGAATTTCGGCGGACTTGTAAATTATATGTACGACAATCGCTATACTGCCGAAGTCAGTTTGAATCGCGTAGGCGTCAGTTCGTTTGCTCCTTCGAAACAGTTTGGCGTTTTCCCCACCTTCGGCACAGGCTGGATTGTGAGTGAAGAATCGTTCATGCAGGATATTTCGTGGCTGGATTATTTTAAACTGAGGGCTTCCTACGGCATATTAGGCTCCACGTCTTATACAACTGACGGCTTGTTTTCCGCTTATCTCTATCGCGATGTGTGGGAACCGCAAGGAACCTACGGCGTGTCGGGATTTAACAATATCGCTCGCGAATCGCAGACAGGCAATCCCAATGTGGGCTTTCAGAAAAGCTACGAGTTCAACGGCGGTTTCGACGTACAACTGTTCCGTTCGCTCACGCTGTCGGCAGGCTATTTCAACAATACGCTCGACGGGTCGCTGGCAAACCTCACCGATATGGTACCGGGCGTTAGCGGTAAAAACGCTGCGCTGATGATGCAAAACTATAAACGATACAAAAGCGCGGGATGGGAAGCTGAAGCGATGTATGAAAGAAGAGTTGGCGACTGGAAATACACCGTCGGCGCTAATATTTGTTACGGAACGAGCAAAATCCTCATTGAAGCCGAACCCGATTATCCCGAAGAATTGGCGGGACTGCGAAAAATAAGAAAGGTGGGAGACGTGCTTGGGCAGCGATACGTCGGTAATTTCTCCGATCTCGCAGACGTCGGGAGTTCGCCGAAACAGGGCTTTGGCCCGGTGAGCGCCGGAGACCTCAAGTATGCCGACACCAACAACGACGGAACGGTGGACAACGGCGACCGCGAAGTGATCGCCAACACTACGCCCTCCATGGAATACGGCCTCACCGTAAAAATAGCATACAAAGGCTTTAACCTGGATGTGCTGGGTTACGGACTGGGCGATTTCGACCGT
>JAITPH010000246.1 GCA_031289515.1 Tannerella sp. | reverse complement strand
TTCCGATGGGAAGAGCGTAGTTTGCAACGCTGCTTCGAGACGTCTGACGTAAAAGCCCTTAGGTTTTTCAGGCTCGTATACAAAGCCCTCGGTGACGATAACGCGCTGACTTTCTTCGTCTACACGGGCATAACTGACAAACGGCCCGCCCATCATGTCTCCTTCCATACGCCACCATCCGCGAATGACGCCGCAATATTTGCCGTGCAGAACGGAAGCGGAATAGTCGACAATGCGTTTTTCGGTCGTCATATACGAGTTGGGAAAGGCGCCGGGTATCATGCGTTTTGTTACGGTATCGCGCTTGGCAACGAGGTAATCAAGGGTAAACGTGTTATGGTCTTCAAAAGGGAAACTGTAGACAAGCAAGTCCATGCGTCCGACTGTGGCGTCGTTTGAAAACCAGAGGCAGTCCAACGTATCCTTGCACTTTTTCATATCCGACGGCGCGTTGAGCGTTATGCCGAATTTTTCTTTTACCTTGTCCATTACTAACGGACTGTAAGATTTCAGAAGATACTCTTTCGCCCGACTCATTTCTTCTTTTGTAAAATAAGTGACAAGCGGGTGATCGTTTTCCTCAAGGTAATCTTCAATCATCTTACCGTCAGGCGCATTCAGATAGACGACGGATTGTCCGACAGCCCATTTGTTTTTTTCTTTCAAAAAAGAAACTTTCGTGTACATGCTTTTGTCGACGTTTACAACGAGGATGTTACGTACATATTTGAACAATCCGTTGAATTGGTCGTGCGTTACGTGCGTAATCCTCATTGACGATTCCGATTGCATCAGGAAAGGTATGGGCGACGTTAGTTCTTCTTTTACGGCAGAGCCGGTAGTTTCGTTCCATACGGCATTGTCCATTACAACAATCACTTCGTATGCTTTCCCTGTTGCGCGCGTTATGGTCGAGCCTGAATTACATGCGCTCAGTCCTGCTAATAAGGACATCAATGTTATAAAAATAGACGTTTTCATATTGTTTAATCATTTAATGTTGGATAAATAATCTACAAATATAGTATATATAAATGAAAAAAGCGATTATTTTTTGATATTTTTTGCTGTCGACAACATTCCGCACGCCGCATAGACGTCTTCACCACGCGATACACGTATCGTACTTATGACGCCGGACAAGTTGAGCGTATCGCGAAATGTCGCCATTTTCCATTCCGTCGAGCTTTTCAGTTTCACGTCGGGAATGGCGTGAAAACGTATGAGATTGACTCTGCAGTAAATTCCTTTCAGCAGTTTCGACAGGTCTTTTGCATGTCGTTCGTCGTCGTTAATGCCGTCGAACAAGATATACTCGAAAGAAAGTCTGCGTTGATGCGAGAAGTCGTATTCATGCAGCAAGTCGATGACATTGTCGATATGATAGGCTTTTTCGGCTGGCATGAGCGACAGGCGTTCTTCGTGATAGGGCGAATGCAGGCTGATAGCCAGATTGCAACTGCTTTCTTCAAGAAAACGCTTCAATCCCGGAATGATGCCGATGGTCGATACCGTAATGCGTTTCGGACTCCATGCGTAGCCGTATGGAGCGGTGAGGATTTCGAGTACTTTTAACAGTTCCTCGCTATTGTCGAACGGCTCTCCCATACCCATGAAGACGATGTTTGTCAGTTTGTCGTTTTCGGGAAGCGACTGTATCTGATTCAGGATTTCGTTTGCCGTCAGTTGTCCGGCGAATCCTTGTTTTCCGGTCATGCAGAAGAGGCAGTTCATCTTGCAGCCAATCTGCGACGAAACGCAAAGAGTAGCTCTTTCGTTCGAAGGTATATAAACCGATTCGACGAAACGCGAGCCGTTGCCGACGGCGTACAGATATTTTATCGTGCCGTCGACCGAGCGCGATTCCTTGACCGGAGCGGCGACGCCTACTTCGTAGCTTTCGGAAATCAGTTCCCGCTTGGCGGCAGAGATATTTGTCATTTCGCCGATCGACGTTACTCTTTTCTTGTATATCCATTCGGCAATCTGTCCCGCTGCATAAGCGGGCAGAGATACCTGCGAGGCGACCGTCTTGAGTTCGCTCAAAGTCAATCCTGAGAGACGTATTTTGTTTTCCATATATTTTATCAAAAAAAAGCCGCCGCACAACGTTGCATTGAGCGACAGCCTTTTTGCTTATTTACTGCATTTTATTAATAGAAACGTATACGGTTGTCTTCTATTTCCGCGCTTTGTTGCAGATAGCGGAATAAAAGACTGCCTATACGGTAAGAGTATTCGGCTTCAAGCATCGTTTTTTCGGTCTGTTGGTCGAAAGTCTTGTTGCTTTGAGTGCGGTTTGTGACCGAGAAGACGTAAACGCCGTTGTTTCCCGCGACAGGCTCGCTTACCCGATTCAGGGGAGCGGCTGTGATGAGGGCGTTCAGTTTAGGCTCTATGCCGATGTTTGTTATACGGCTTGTACCCATAGTGATGAATTTTACCGTATCGGGAGTTTCGTTCATTGCGCTTGCGTATTGCTCGATGCTCGACAAGTTCTGCGCTTTGAGATTGGCTGCTATTTCTTCGCCTTTCTTTCTGGTTGCAATCTCGGTTTTCAGTTGTTCCGAAACGGCGTTGAGCGACTGGTATCCTTCCTGTAGTTTGCCTTTCATGGCTGCTACAACAAACTTGTCGTCACATTCGTTTATTTCCGAAATCTGACCTTTATTGCTGTTGAATGCCCAGCGAACGACCTGACGTGCGCCGGTAATCAATCCTATTGTAATGTCCGTGCCGTAAACGCGGGCGTTTGGAACGAGCACATAGCCGTTGTTTGTCGCTTCCGCTTCGATTTTTTCGATGCTGTTGTTGTTTGCAATAAACTGATTAAGAGCGTTATACAACTGTGTGCGGGTTGTCGAACTTGGCGTTACGGTATTGACAATGTCTGCAATTTTATATTTGGACACGTTTTTGGTCTTTTCCGTTACCTTGACGATATGCAGACCGTAAGTCGATTTCACGACAGCGCTTTGGTCTACAGGCTGCGTGAATACAGTCCTCTTAAATTCTTCATTGATGCCGCTCAAAGCTCCGGCTTCGGTCATCCAGCCCATGTCGCCTTCGTTTTGAGCTAACTGGTCTACCGAATACTGTTTGGCTATCTCTGCAAAGTCGCCGCCTTTGTTGAGTACGTTGACCAAACTGTCTGCAAATACTCTTGTCTCGGCTTCGGTAGCGCGGGGAGCGATGAGTATTTCGGATACTTTCACCGAATCGGGACCTACGGTTTTATCAATGAGTTTGAGGATGCGATATTTGTTGTCTTCAAACAGCGGACCTTCGATATCGCCTACTTCGGCAGTCGCTACGAAGTCGGTCAGTTGCTTGTCCGTACCCAATCCATCGACTGAATAGAAGGCATTTATGTATTTTCTATCCGATTTCTCGTTAGTAAGCGCGGCTACGTTTTCGGTGGTTTCCAATTCTTCGCGGATAGCGTTCATCTCGGTCTCGACTTTGCTGTAGTCGGCAGGGCTTGGAACTATGTCTACCGTGATATAGTCAATGACGCATGCTTCCTGCTGGCGAAACAATTCCTTGCGTTCATTGTAAAGTTTTTCGATTTCGGCTTTGGATACGCTGATGGTCGAATCGGCAGTGTTGATGAAGCGTTCCATCACGTAAACGATGTCGGAGTTTTCGCTGGTGTTGTCGAAAGCGTTTTTAGCGTCTATCGAATTTGCAACGAGAGCCTTGCCGAGTAGCGCCGTATATTTCTCGTTCAGGCGGTTACGTTTGATATTTTTCTCCCAGAACATCCATAACGCTTTGCCTTGCAATAATTGTGGCTGAACGTCAAGCGGATAGCTATCGATATCTTTTATCTGATTCAGGAAGTTTATGACTGCCGTTCTGTCGAACATGCCGGTTTCCTGATTCTGAAAAATAGATATCTGGCGGAGTACAGGCGAGATATATTCGCCTTCGACCAGATCGGTCATTTCTTCCGGAGTCACCACTATGCCGAGTTTTTCGAGACGCGGGTCGATGATGTTCTCCATTACAATTTCGTCGAATACCGACTGACGAATCTGGGTCGTGTAACTTTCAGACAGATTCGACGAGCCGGTCTGAATTTTGTATACGTCCGTAAGTTCGTTCTCGCGGTTCATGTATTCCTGATAATCAACCGCATTACCGTTTACAACAACCACGTTGTTTTGATTTTTACTGATAAAAGAATTACTCGAATTTAAGAGGTCTCCGATTATAAAAGCAAACAATGCTAATCCTACAATAGTGACCAGTAATCCTGCTTTGTTCCTGATTTTTTCCAGTGTTGC